>NZ_LT745748.1 GCF_900166595.1 Virgibacillus dokdonensis
GTCGCACCTTGTATAGGTGCGTGGATTGAAATGGTTATTTCTGAAGTTGGTATTTACGAAGCTGTAGTCGCACCTTGTATAGGTGCGTGGATTGAAATTTGTTTAAATAATTTAGTGTAGTTTTTTGCAACGTCGCACCTTGTATAGGTGCGTGGATTGAAATTTTATCGGCGTTAATCGGTATAGCAACGGAAAAAGGTCGCACCTTGTATAGGTGCGTGGATTGAAATTCCTATTGTCTCCCTTTCCCATTGAGCCATTCCTGGTCGCACCTTGTATAGGTGCGTGGATTGAAATCTTGTTTATACTTACCTTTACTAATGCAGAATAAATCGTCGCACCTTGTATAGGTGCGTGGATTGAAATCCTCTCATATCCAATCTCATATTTCATTGTTTTGTCGCACCTTGTATAGGTGCGTGGATTGAAATTTCGCATTTATGCGTTCGAGGTTTTTTATTTGAGACGTCGCACCTTGTATAGGTGCGTGGATTGAAATGAAGATAGGTGTATGGGAAAATTAGGGAAGTACTGTCGTCGCACCTTGTATAGGTGCGTGGATTGAAATTCGACGCACACGCATTACAGCAAGACTACAACGCAGTCGCACCTTGTATAGGTGCGTGGATTGAAATTACGATAAATGGCACAACCCCGATTTATCAAAAGAAGTCGCACCTTGTATAGGTGCGTGGATTGAAATATGCATTGTCGGAAATACTACCGCTTGTGGCGTAGTCGCACCTTGTATAGGTGCGTGGATTGAAATCGAACACTTGTTCTAATTGTAATAGATTCGACAGTTGTCGCACCTTGTATAGGTGCGTGGATTGAAATCAGCAGACGTATTAGAGCGGTTGATACCGATACGTCGCACCTTGTATAGGTGCGTGGATTGAAATTCGCCAACCTCCGCACGTCTGTCCGCTAATCTGTAGTCGCACCTTGTATAGGTGCGTGGATTGAAATTGCGGAAGATAAAGGAGGCGACATCAAAGGACGGTCGCACCTTGTATAGGTGCGTGGATTGAAATCATATATGCTTCCGTTTTTGTAGAGTGCATAGATGTGTCGCACCTTGTATAGGTGCGTGGATTGAAATTTTTCTTGTGTTGGTATCTAACCAATCTTTTAAGTCGCACCTTGTATAGGTGCGTGGATTGAAATAACCCAACGCTCGCTTGCGTGTTCCTCTCGCATCGTCGCACCTTGTATAGGTGCGTGGATTGAAATCCGCTTTAGCCGCGCAACCTCTGACGCTAGGTTTGCGTCGCACCTTGTATAGGTGCGTGGATTGAAATAAAGATATACACAAGGTATTGGAGGGCGAGGAATGAGTCGCACCTTGTATAGGTGCGTGGATTGAAATGAGGCGGGCTTTGAGTCGAGGGGCATCCGACAAGGGTCGCACCTTGTATAGGTGCGTGGATTGAAATGGTAGACATGGAAGATTACCTCCGATTGATAGATAGTCGCACCTTGTATAGGTGCGTGGATTGAAATTCGGCACATCATCCTAGATAAATCAGCCATAAAAGGACGTCGCACCTTGTATAGGTGCGTGGATTGAAATGAACTATCGAAAGAAGGCGCAAGTACGAACACAAGTCGCACCTTGTATAGGTGCGTGGATTGAAATAAATGCCGAAAAAGCGGAAATATCTTTGGAGAAGGCGTCGCACCTTGTATAGGTGCGTGGATTGAAATTCTTTTGCTTTAGATGACTTATGTCCACGGGTAGGTCGCACCTTGTATAGGTGCGTGGATTGAAATGTCAACCTTGACGGAGAATACGCAGGTACGTGGGGTCGCACCTTGTATAGGTGCGTGGATTGAAATGTGTTTTTCGGCTAATCGCTTTGCTATACGAGCGTCATGTCGCACCTTGTATAGGTGCGTGGATTGAAATCTTTATCTTGTATCATTTTTATACTCTCTTTTGATGTCGCACCTTGTATAGGTGCGTGGATTGAAATACTGATTATCGAGTGCCTCTCGATTATTGTAGTGAAGTCGCACCTTGTATAGGTGCGTGGATTGAAATTAATGATGTTGAAATAACATTATTTAGTTTGAAAGTCGCACCTTGTATAGGTGCGTGGATTGAAATAAGCGAGATAATATTAATTTAAATGGATTTAGTCGTCGCACCTTGTATAGGTGCGTGGATTGAAATTCATGTCAACACTCTGATCTATTAAATTTTCAAGTCGCACCTTGTATAGGTGCGTGGATTGAAATTTTACAGTAGCAACAACCCCTGCATAACTAACATTAAGGTCGCACCTTGTATAGGTGCGTGGATTGAAATTTTATGCGTTTGCGAGCCTCAGTTTCTTGATCCGTCGCACCTTGTATAGGTGCGTGGATTGAAAGAAATAAATCAAGCCACTTTCCAAAATACAACCAAGCCGAACAATATAAATGTTCGGCTTGGTTAGTTCTATCAACAATTAAAAGTGGTTAAGCCTCACCTGCTGCTACATTTAATTTCCATTAAAAACCTTTTTAGGTACAATTTCATAAAAACATATTGAAACCCACACCCTATCTAAATCGTAATAAACATAAATAGAAAAGATGATATTTCTACTGCATTTATAATCTTATTTAGAAAACTATCTTATAAAAGACCGCAAAGGAAGGGTTTATTTTGTACAAAAACATAGAAGAACCAAAACGAAAAATTTCTCCATACGCTATTAATGTATGGCGAATTACAAACACAATCGGACATACTATATTTCTCATTATTTTAGTCGTTTTACTTATCATGGACTCCCACTTTGCTTGGTATAGCTGGATTAGTTACATATTATGGGGCTTACTAGGTTTTACGATTATCTCTGCTGTTTGGAGTATAGTTTTTGAACCGACATTACTACAAAAATATTGGCGGTATGGTTTGAATAAGGAATTTGTCCAATTAAAGCACGGAAGATGGAATTTGGCACACCAAGTTATCCCTATGACAAAAATTCAATATGTTAGCCTACAACAAGGACCCATTTTACGAAAATACGGACTATCAAGTATCTCCATTGGTACAATGGCTTCCACTCATGAAATTCCTGCTATACAAGAGGACGAAGCAAAGGCTATTCGAAATGAAATTGCTGAACTTGCCAAAGTGAAGGAAGTGGAGAACTAATGGATCAAAAAAAGCGCATGCACCCCATGATGATGCCCGTATCATTTTTTGCATCATTAAAGGACATTTTCTTCGTATTTATTATTTTATTTGTACTTAACTATTCCTCCGAAGCAACGTGGGTAGAAATTGGTAGAATCTTATTTTTTGTCTACCTAATTTATGAGTTTGTGTCGGTTATTGTAACGTGGTGGCGTACTACATATAGCATCAATGAAAGCTTCATTGAAATCGAGCAAGGCCTTTTCACACGTAAACATCATCAAATTCCGTATGATCGGATTCAAAATGTCCAAACAAATACCCCGTTTTATTTACGACCATTTCATCTAACAACGCTGACGTTAGAAACGGGAGCAGAAGATGAGGATTCATCCTTCACTTTTACAGCCATTACGAAGGACGAAGCTCAACAAATTGAATATGTTTTAGACCATTACACGAAACAGAAAACTTCGGATGCAATAGACACAAATATAATAGAAACAGAAACAGACGAAGCCCAAGCCATGACAAAAGAAGAAAAAAATGTCCACTTTAATCCCACTAAAAAAGACATTTTAAAAGCTTCTGTTTTATCATTTAGCTATTTATTGCTTATCCCTGTACTAGCATCAATGTTTAGTAATATTGACGAAGTATATGATCTATCCGCAACGGGAAATAAGATTATTCAATTTGTAAAGGACTCTTGGTTTTGGATTGGTGCTTTAATCATCCTATTTATTATCGTTGCAATTTGCTTTGGAATAATGCGTACTTACTTAAAATATGGTCGTTATGAAATCTCATCTGATCATGAGCGGATTTATATTCGTAAAGGTGTATTAAACGAACAACACTTTTCCATTCGTAAACAAAATGTGCAAGCCGTTCATATTAAACAATCATTGTTAAAACGCATGCTTAAAATAGCTGAAGTAAAGCTAATTAGCGCTGGTGGGGTTGATCTTTCAGGGGAAGAAGTAAATTCCCTTTATCCATTTTTACCAATTCATCGCGCATATACGATCATTGAAGAAATACTACCTGAATTCGCAGTACAAACAAATATGGAATCACTCCCGAAGAAATCGTTAGTAGCGCGAATGTGTCAAACACCTGTACTTTGGATCATCGGCACCATTATTATTGTTATTTTCTTTCCAACATGGTGGCCTGTATCGATAATTTTGTTTCTATTTACGATCGTGTCACGCTTACTAGATTATTATTTCACTCGCTTTTTAATTCATGGGGAAACATTGCAAGTCCGTACAGGAGGCTTCTTCATGACAACAAGCATTACAACGAGAGAAAAAATCATTGAATTTAAGCTAGAACAAAATTTTATTCAAAAACGTTTTGACCTAGCAAATATGGAAACAGCAAATCGAAGCAAACCTGTTCATACCACTCCCTTATATAACATACCTATGCAGATGACACAACGTGCGTTTATCTGGTATACAGGACGAAACCCGAGAATAGAAGGAGGATTGGATGGAGAATAAAATTTATTGAGAATAATTTTTTTTCGGCTGGAAAAACATCATTAAAAACAGTCGTAATGAAAGGATTGGCTATCTAGATTTAAAAACCGCTTTTTCGACTAGTGTTACGGTGTATGATGTCCACAACAGAGAACTTGGAGAAGGGAAGTTTAAACGTTTCTTTTCTAATAGCTGGGTAGTAAGTAGCTGGAGAAATTTTAGAAATTAAAAGCAAACTGGTTTTCATTGGCAAAAAGTATACGTATTCTACAGAGAGGGGACATCAATACACCATTACTTCCCCTGTCCTGTCTAAATCATTTACAATTATAGATGAACCATATCAAGATGTGGCAGCCTTCACACGTATTAACAGTTTTTTCTCCTCTCCCGCTTATGAACTGACCAACTTAACGGACCAATTATCAACAGAAGAGTTCATTGTCGTCGTCATGGGTATGAATGCGATGGAAAAAAATCAAACCTGCATGAAAAAGATAAATTCCATGCAGGTTGTATTCTTTTTGCTATATACCGTAAGCTAGTACCTTTATCCGAGCTTCTTTTCCTGTGCTACTTCTACGGTTTGTTTATACTGCTTACTAGGCGAAGCTAAATAAGCATAGATGCCTCCTAAAAAGAAGCCACCTCCGACAATATTTCCAATCGTAACAGGAACTAAATTATAAATCGCTCCTAATAAGGTAATGGATTCTGGGTGAGGTGCTGTTAATGCTAATGAAAAAGTGACCATATTGGCAACACTGTGCTCAAACCCTGATGCAACAAAGCCAAAAACTAATAACATCATCACTAATATTTTAGCGCCATCACCTTTAATATGCATGGGAATCCATACAGCTAAACAGACGATCAGATTACATAATATGCCTCGAAAAAATAATTCCCATATGCCTAAATCCATTTTAGCGGCAGCTGTTTTCATTAAAAATTGACTACTTTCTGTGGAAGCATACAATCCTGTTCCAACAATTAACAAGGCAAACAATATTCCACCAATCAAATTTCCACTATAACAGGCAAGCCAATTTTGCACCGTATCCTTGACTGTCGTTTGCTTCCTCATCGTACTCATCGTAAAGTACATCGTGTTACCAGTAAATAATTCAGCACCACCATAAATAATTAACACGAGGGCAACACCAAAAAAGATCGATGCCATAATCGTTGCAGCCGGAGATTGAATATCAAAATATCCTTCCGCTAGCTTAAACGATAATATTAATCCTATACCCACATAAATTCCTGACAAACCCGCTCGCAGCATATATCTTATGAATGATGTATTTAATAATTCCTTCTTTTTTATAGCAAGATTCACCGCTTGCTCTATTGGCTGTCGTTCCACATGAAGTCACTCCTTTTGCATGTTTACTTTCTTTTATGTGAAAAATTTCACATTAATACTGATAGAAATATCATGTTCTTCTAGCCCATTGCTTTCCGTCAGCATGTTTGTTTAAAACAAACATAATTAGATATTAACGTATAATTCACGTAAAGAAAAGATTTTTCACATAAATGCAATAAAAAAGAGGGAGCCTTGCATGCTTTGGAGGTGGTGACCCCACAAAGTTAGAGTTTTTATTATGCAGCTGTTTGGCTGGTTTGAGTTCGGTATTGTACTGGACTTAAACCAGCCAATTTTAACTTTATACGTTCATTATTGTAGTAATCAATGTAATCCTCAATTTTTCGCTTTAGCTCTTCATAAGACACTATT
>NZ_LT745749.1 GCF_900166595.1 Virgibacillus dokdonensis
GGATACCGCCCGATTCCATTCCATAGAAAGCCGTTGATATCGATGAACAAAAGGATTCTCCTCCGCAAATCGTTTCCCGCAGCACGAACAGGCATAGCGGCGTTTTTTGTAGAAGAGATAAGTTAATCGTTCAAACCACTTTAAATGTTTGATCTTTTGGATCCGATAATCATGAACTTTCTTGGTTCTCTTTCCACAGCTGGGACACTTGTGTACCTTGACAGGCATTTCTACATGAAGCGCAATACCACCTTCCATTTCCTCCACTTTTGTAATCCATACATCTTCAAGACCAGGCATTTTTATGGTAAAATTCATTTGCACGCAACTCCAATCTTTTCTTGTTTCTAGTCAATTCAAGTATAAAAGAATTGGATGTTTGCGTGTATATTTTTATGCGCAAATTGTGGGGAAACCCCAACATTTAGTATAGAGCCGTCTTTCTCCAAATATTTTGCTTCCTAATCGTATTAGAAAAGCTCTGTCTAACATTGGACAGAGCTTTTTATAGTCATTATGTATACCGTGCACCCGTCATCGATACGGTGACCCTATGCGTTACTCAAGTTCATGACTCGGCTTAGGCTTCCCCGCGGCACACAGAAATGACCACTTACTGCTGCTTCCTTCCGGACCTGACAGGATTCGTAGGTTTCTGTTGCGCAGGACCTAAACGTCAACACCAATCCCTTGAGGCAGACCATAAAGTCATCGTACCTCAGACGGGAATTCGGCCTCGCTATAGCGGATTGCGAGTACAGGGCACCGCTACCTCCCCGCTTAGCACGGCACTAATCATTATAACGATAATACAAGCAAATTGCAATAGCAGATGGTGGAAAGTTTGGGTACAATTATATTTAAACTTTGTCCAGGTCTAATTTTCTTTTTGGTCTGGCTTTTTTTGCTTACGAATCTTTTTAAAAAAATCCTTTAGTAATGTAGCACATTCTGCTTCCAAAATGCCTGCAGTTATATCAACTTGATGATTAAAGCGGTCTTCATGTAGTAAATTTAGCAACGTACCAGCACAACCCGCTTTAGGATCAGGTGCTCCGTAGACAACCCTTTTTATCCTCGACTGCACTATCGCACCTGCACACATTGGACAAGGTTCTAATGTAACATACAACGTACAATCCTCTAATCGCCAACTGCCAATCTTATCATTTGCTTTTTGTATCGCTAACAATTCCGCGTGTGCCAACGTACTTTGTGTTGTTTCACGTACATTATATGCGGTAGCTATCATTTCATTTTGATATACAATTACAGCACCAATCGGAACTTCATTTTGTGCGGCTGCTTTTTTTGCTTCTTGTATAGCTGTAAACATCCTTTGTTCATCTATAGTATTCATCTCATCACACTACTTTCTAGTTTGAAAAACGGAAATTCGGTAATAATACTTAAGAAAGTATCCGATACGCAACTGATCTATGATGTCCACCCTTCACCGTATTTCATTGAATATGACTTGTAATTGGAATTTTTGGTGTACTTTATCTCACAGATTAGTCACATGAAAGATAGCCTTATATACTCTATCAGAAGAGAGAGGGGATTTTCGTGCTCAAATCATTGGAAAAAACCGCCGTTTTATTTGTAGATATTATCAACGATTTTCATTTTGATGGTGGAAAAGCATTAGCTTCCAATACGAAAGAAATCCTTCCACACCTTATGTCTTTACGTAAATTTGCCAAAACCAATAAATTACCTATTATTTATGTTAATGATCATTACGGTCTTTGGCAAGCAGACTTTCGTAAAATAATTGACCACTGCTACAATGACGCAAGTAAAGACATTATAGAAGCTTTAAAGCCAGATGACCAAGACTATTTTCTTATTAAACCACAGCATTCCGCCTTTTTTCAAACGCCTCTACAATCTTTGTTATCTGAATTAGATAAAGACAGTCTCATTTTGGCAGGAATTGCCGGAGATATTTGTATTCTGTTTACAGCAAAGGATGCATATATGTATGGATATAAGATGCATATTCCAGAAAATTGCATGGCTTCAGAAGGAAAAGATAATAATGCTTATGCCCTATATTTATTACATGCAGTTATGAAAGCAGACACAACAGCAATATAATTAGCATACCTCCGTCTCCCTCCTCATAAAGTAACAGTAGCAAAACTTTGAAAGGAGGGATTTATTTTGCAAATCCATGTTGTGTCTGCAGGAGATACGTTGTTTCAAATCGCTTCTACATACAGAACTTCTACGCAAGCAATTATTGATGCCAATGAGTTGGATGCACCTAATAATCTAGTTATCGGCCAAGCGCTTGTCATTCCTATTATTGGACAATTTTACTTTGCTCAACCTGGAGATAGTTTATTTTCCATTGCCCAACAATTTAACATACCTCTCGAAACCTTAGCACAAATAAACGGAATCTCGCCAGGAAATATAATACCAGTGGGATTTCAATTATATATTCCGCCAGCACCTAAGACCCCAATCACGACAAATGCATATATTGAGCCTTCCGGCGATACGGTGTCAGAAACCCTAAAGAATTCTGCTCGAAAAGCAGCGCCTTATTTAACTTATTTAGCTATTTTCAGCTACCGTGTAGGCCGCGATGGCAGTCTAACACCACCGCCGTTAAATAGTCTAGCTGAAATTGCTGAACAAAATAATGTAGCAAAAATGCTTGTTGTAACCAACCTAGAAGGAGGAGAGTTCAGTCCGGAACTTGGTCATATTATCGTAACCGTACAAAGCGTACAAAATACGTTGCTTGATAATATTATTAATACAGCAACTACACAAGGGTATAAGGATGTCCATTTTGATTTTGAATTTTTACCAAGCGAAGATCGTGAAGCATATAATGCATTTTTACGGAAAGCAAAGAAAAGGCTGTCTCAAGCAGGCTTATTAATGTCCACTGCATTAGCACCAAAAACACGAGCTGATCAACCAGGACAATGGTATGAAGCACATGATTATGCAGTACATGGGGAGGTTGCTGACTTTGTTGTCTTAATGACCTATGAATGGGGATATACGTATGGTCCACCATTAGCTGTTTCACCTATCAATGAAGTACGAAAGGTAGTAGATTATGCACTCACAGTAATTCCAGCGAACAAAATCTTATTAGGGCAAAACTTATATGGTTATAACTGGACATTGCCTTATGCTGCTGATAACGGAGAACCCGCTCAAGCAGTCAGTCCACAGCGAGCCATTACCATTGCGAGAGAAAATAATGCAGAAATTATGTTTGATCAAGGAGCACAAGCACCGTTTTTCACCTATACGGATGAGGCAGGGACAAGACATGAAGTATGGTTTGAGGATGCAAGGTCGATTCAGGCAAAGTTTAATTTAATTAAAGAATTAGGGTTGTTAGGCATTTCTTATTGGAAACTAGGGCTTGCCTTCCCGCAAAATTGGTTATTATTACAAGATCAATTTACGATAACAAAGTTAGAATAACCATACACGCTAACTTTTGCTTCGTTTCATGGAGCATTAAAAAACATGGACTACACGATGAATGCCGAAAAAGCTTCCACATTCTCTGTCTTGAAGCAATTGGAAGTTTTCTTATTACTATGAGCTTTATTAGAAAAACTTGGCTGTCGCCAAGTCTACTAGCGCAGCCTTTGTTTTTCTTATACTATAAACCTTAAAGCTTTTATACTTTCCTATAGTGGAACAAAAGCGTAAGCGCCCGGTTAGCAACGTAGAGAGTGGCACGAAACAACTAAAGATTTAGGAATCATGACTTAGACTTAGCATAGGCCGATTCGTAAAGTGCTAGTTTCTAGGCTGTGGAGCCGGACGTGGCTTATTCTGTTATTTCATTATCCCAAAGCATCAAATTTTCAAAGCATTATTATGTGCTAAAAAATAAGCCCTCTACTGCAAGAGGACTTATTTTTTATACCTATCTTAATATATTTAAAGACTCACGGTTAAAAGCCGGAATGTCATCTGGCTGGCGACTTGTAACGAGTTGGTTTTGGCAAACAACTACTTCTTCGTCTACAACCTTGGCGCCTGCATATTCCATATCCACTTGAATGGATGTAAATCCAGTTGCTTTTCTTCCTTCCAATGTTTTCGCTGTAATTAACAGCTGTGGACCATGACAAATGGCAAAGACAGGTTTTTTCTCATCCATAAAATGCTTGGCAAATGTGACAAACCTTTCATCTGCACGCAGCATATCAGGAGAAAAACCACCCGGAATAAACAGCGCATCAAAGTCACTCGGATTAACATCGTCAATTCCATAATCAATCGTAACGGTAACTTGGTTGTTTTTCCCTGTTACTTGTTTCCCTTTTTCTTTTTCAATTGTAACTACTTCATGTCCAGCATCTTGAAAAGCTTTGGCTGGGTCTGTATATTCTACATCCTCAAACATATCTGTGATGACAGTCGCAATTCTTTTACTCACAAACGATTCCTCCTTTATGAATATTACATAAGTACTTTTTCCCGAAAATCATAAATTAAAACATCATATACCCATAAGCTTACGCAATTCTTGTTCATTATGGATTAAATCCTTTAATGTATATGCATCTAACACTTGAAAAAAAGCCATTAATGCTTGATTCAGTGCATGTTTTAAAGTGCACGCCGGCGAAATAACACAGTGATTCGTTTCCTTGTCAAAACACTCCAATAATACAAAATCATCTTCCAATGTTCGAACTAATTGTCCTATGTTGATTTCCTCCGCTGGCTTTGCTAAACGGAGACCGCCATGCCTGCCACGAATGGATTGGATAAGTCCTAGTTTCGTCAAGTTATGAACGACCTTTCGTAAGTGCTCCTGTGATATATGATAAACAGTAGAAATTTCCTTAATCGTGGTTAATTCCTGTTCTGTTTTCATTCCAGCCAATATTAATACTCGAAGGGAGAAGTCGGTGTATTTTTTAAGATTCATTATGTCACCTGCTATATAATGGTTTTTGTTTTTCACAATATTGTAACACAAATGTGATGTAAGAGGTTTTATATCGTTTTCTTTCATTATACAATAAAGATGTATTTAAAATACATCTTTATTGTATGGGAGGATTTTTTATGGAAACAACGGCAAAAACCAAATTAGATGAACAAAATAAGCAATTGATTAAAGCTACAGTTCCAATTTTACAAAAGCAAGGGACAGCTATTACAAAGCGATTCTATCAACTTATGTTAAGCAATCACCCCGAGTTAAATCACCTTTTCAATCAAACGAATCAACGACGTGGCGATCAACCTATCGCATTGGCCAATACGGTGTACGCAGCTGCAGCAAACATTGACCAGTTAGAAAAAATCGTACCTCACGTCCGGCAAATTGCCCATAAGCATCGAAGTTTAAACGTAAAACCAGACCAATATCCGATTGTTGGGAAATACTTATTATTAGCGATGAAAGATGTCTTAGGAGATGTAGCGAGTGATGAAATAATTGCTGCGTGGGAAAAAGCATACGGTATCATTGCGCAACTATTTATCGACATGGAGCAACAGCTATATGAAGAAGCTGAAGCACAAACTGGTGGATGGACAGGATTCCGTAATTTTAAAGTCATTCAAAAAATAAAAGAAAGCGACGTCATTACATCGTTTTATTTGCAACCTGAAGATGGCCTTGCCATTCCTGATTTTTTTCCCGGGCAGTATATCACGCTGAAAGCAGAGATTCCAGAAGAACCTTACACCCATCTACGCCAATACAGCTTATCTACATCACCTAACAAAGATCACTACCGAATTAGTGTTAAACGTGAAGCTGGTGATGCCAAAACTCCAAACGGAAAGGTATCCAATTTCCTACACGAATCGGTGAACGAAGGAAGTGTTTTACCACTTACAGCGCCAGCTGGTGATTTCTTTCTAAATAGAAACGATAACAGACCTATCGTGCTCCTTAGTGGCGGAGTAGGAATAACACCAATGATGAGCATGTTGGAAACAGTCATTCATACACAACCGAATAGAAAAGTAGTCTTTATTCATGCTGCAAAATCAGGTAATTATCACGCATTTAAGGATCGTGTAAATACGATTAGTAAGCAACATGCAAATGTTTCAAGCTATACTTTATATAGTCAACCTGAAAACGAGCATCTATGTGATGTAAATGGCTATATCAGTTACAACTGGCTACACTCTGTTCTGCCAACTACCAATGCATCCTTTTATTTCTGCGGTCCAAAAGGGTTTATGCAAACAACATTGCTTATCCTCAAACAGTTACATGTAGACGATGCAGATATCCATTATGAGGTTTTTGGCCCCGCGGCAGATATGAGCGCTTCGTAACTTTTTTCTATTCTGTTTTGAAGCTGGTATTAACATTTGGAAATAAAGTGATCTTCCATCAGTGGGGGATTTATCCCTCACTGTTGCGAATAACCATTTGTCACGAAATCTTTATGGAGTAATTCTTCCATTTTCTTAAACTTTAACTCCCCTAGATTGTAAAATTAAGCGAGACACCAAAAAAGACATGTCATGATATACTCAACGAATAACCAACCAAAGTTAAGGAGAGTGTATCTGACATGTCCTACACCCATCTTACCAAAACAGAACTGGTATTCATAGAGGAATATCATGAATTCGGCCTTTCTGGTCG
>NZ_LT745750.1 GCF_900166595.1 Virgibacillus dokdonensis
CTTGCTCAATTACAAGGATTTGAGAGCTTGGAAGAGATGAGCGATGCACTAATAGATGGTGAACTTCAGAAAGTATTGGGGTTTGAATCGATTAGCCCATCGCAACTTTCAAGGAAGAACAATGAAATGAATCCAGCCATCCTTTCCCATTTATTCTTTGATCTTGCATACAAAATCAAAGGTCTCCAATTTAAAAATGGGAAATACATGCCATTAAAAATCATTGATTCTAGCACGCTTCCATTAAACTTAACGAATCATAAGTGGGCGAAATTCCGTAAAACAAAAGCAGGAGTTAAGCTACATTTACGACTTGTATTTATGGATAAGGGCACCGTCTATCCTGAAAAAACTGTGATTACAACAGCCAAAGAACATGACAGAAATCAACTGGAAGTTCTCGTAGATGACAAAGAAGCCATGTATGTGTTTGACCGTGGATATGTTGACTATGAACGATTTGACCGAATGACGGATGAAGGCTACTTTTTCGTGTCCAGACTAAAGAAAAACGCCGTCATTCGTGAAGTAGAATCATTTTCTGTACCTAAAGATGCTACAGCTTTATCCGACAAGATGGTTTACATCGGTTCGACGCAAAATCGCACAGAGAATGTATTCCGTCTACTTGAAGTAGTGGATACAAAGGGGAACATTTTGCGATTAATTACTAACCGTTTCGATCTAAATTCCGAAGAGATTAGTGAAATTTACCGTCAACGGTGGGCCATAGAGCTATTTTTCAAATGGCTCAAACAGCATGTAGAGATCAAACACTTTTATGGTATGAGCGAAACTGCCATTCAAAATCAAATCTTCCTTGCGCTCATTGCTTACTGTTTACATGTACTTATCCAGTTAG
>NZ_LT745751.1 GCF_900166595.1 Virgibacillus dokdonensis
TTCGGATAGTGCAAGCGAAGACTTTTAAGGAAACAGCCAAGCAGTTTGGCGTCTCCGTATCGACCGTCATGCGCAGATTTGACCGTTTGGCCGTAAAGGAAATGTCAGAGGTTCAAGAATTGCCAAAGGTGATTGCCATCGATGAATACAAGGGAGATACAAAGGCAGGAAAATATCAATTGATTATTGCTGATGGAGAGACCAAGGAACCGATTGATATTTTGCCAAACCGAAAAAAGAAGACCCTCAAGGATTATCTCCAAAAACATGGAACCAATGTGGATGTAGTCATTATGGACATGAGTCCTTCTTTTAAGGCAGCTGTCCAAAAGGCATTGGGGAAACCGGTTATTGTAGCCGATCGTTTTCATTTTTGTCGTTATATCTATTGGGCTCTTGACGGAGTCAGAAGAAGAATCCAATCTGAATGGAATGATTATGACCGTAAAAAATGTAAAAGGATGCGCTATGTGTTTTATAAAGACAGTGCAAAGCTAACCGAAAAGGAACGCTGGTATTTGGACAGGTATCTTGGGATGGATGAAGAACTTCGCAGGGCTTACGAATTGAAAGAGTCCTACTGCTTTTGGTTCAAGCAAGCCAAGGAAAATGGACAGGTTAAGATCAAAGAAACGAAACAAGGATTATTGGATTTTTACAGGAAGGTAGAACAAGAGGGTCTCCCTGAATTTGAGAAGGCTATCCGTACATTCAAGAACTGGCAGACAGAGGTATTAAACAGCTTTTTATTTGATTACTCAAATGGTTTTTTGGAGGGAATTAATAACCTAACGAAAGTCATGAAGAGGAACGCCTTTGGATTCAGGAACTTCCTAAGGGCAAGAGCAAGAATACTTCTTTTACATAAGTATAAAAAAATTGGAAGTCATGTTGGGTAGGGTGAGATTGCATCTCACTCCACCCCAACATTTGACATAGAACCAGAAAGACTTGGCTAGAGCCAAGTTCTTTCTATGCGAGATAAGAAAGTATAAAATGAGTGACTCGTGTATAATAACACAACGGAATAAGTCACGTCTGGCTCCAGCGCCCAGCAACTAGGCAACTTCACGAATCGCCCTACGATAAGTCATCATTGGTTCGTACTAAATAGGAAGGCCGACTAAAGACGGGCTTGCCGGAGGGCGCCGGCATACTCCTGTTGCAGGAGCATGATTCCTAAAACTTCCGTTGATTCGTTCCAGTCGCTAGGTTGCTAAACGGGCGCTTGCGCCTTTGTTCCGTAGCCGTCTACAACAAGATCAAGCTTTCCTGTTTCAGGGTCCATTACTAGGCCGTGAACAGGCACTGAATCAGGCATTAGCGGGTGGTTTCCAATTGTGGATACACTATGTCTTACACTATCTTCCACACTATCAAACCCTCGAAAGAAACGGTTGAAATCAACACCTGAATATTGTAATGTATCCAATGTTTCTTGAGAGATGCCGCGATGCTTTACTTTTTCTAACGTTTGCTCTGCTTTTACACTGGCCATGCCACAATCATGATGCCCAACAACATAAATTTCATCTACTTCAAGCTCATAGACACCGACTAAAATACTGCGCATAATACTTCCGAACGGGTGGGAAACAAGCGCTCCTGCAGTTTTAAGTATTTTTGCATCGCCATTAGAGATGTTCATTGCTTTTGGTAGTAGTTCTACAAGCCTTGTATCCATGCAAGAGAGAATAAGGACATGCTTATTAGGAAACTTACTGCTTTGATAGCTTTCATACTCCTTTTTCTCTACAAAATCTTTATTATGCGTTAAGATTTCTCCTAAAAGATTCATATACAAAACCCCTTTTTAGTAAATATAAAAGCTGTTAGCTTGCTGTTTAATATTTAGCTTTTAAAGAAAACTCTATCAACCTTTAAAAGCTAAATTGTTTCAATATATTTATTATATCGGAAAAATTGGCATTTCGCATATTCATTTGTAAAAAAGTCTGTCTTAAGTTTCTCCCGATATAGATATAGCCTCTATATTCTCAGCACGCTATTTATGTACATTTTTATTGGTTTATAGTGCAATAATTGTTTAAAAAACGTACAGGCGTAAGTGATCGCGGCGGAAAAACACTACGCTTTCCAGAGGATTGCGCCATAGCCTCCTCGTTAGAAAAGCTTGGCTTGTCACGACGAAAGCTTTTGTTTTACATAAACGAAAAAACCTTATACTTTCCTATAGTGGAAAAAGCAGTTCGCTTTTTTTCTGCGGGCCTCCCCACTGCATATTCGCTCTTATTTAGCCATTAGCAAATAATTCAATGTTTGCTTTCACTTTATGTAACGCTATGGTTCACATTTCCCCCTTAAATAGAGTATAATTAGAAAGAGATTTTAAAGGAGAATCATATCATGAGCTATCAAGCTTTATATCGCGTTTGGCGTCCAACGGTTTTTGCAGATGTCGTTGGGCAAGCCCATATTACCCGCACATTGCAAAATGCGATTGTACAGGAGAAATTCTCTCATGCTTATTTATTCTCTGGACCAAGAGGGACAGGAAAAACAAGTGCTGCGAAGATTTTTGCCAAAACAATCAACTGTGAGCATTCTCCTGTAAAGGAGCCATGTAACGAATGTGCAGCTTGTAAAGGAATTCAAAATGGATCGATTTCCGATGTGATTGAAATTGATGCGGCTTCCAATACAAGTGTTGAGGATATAAGAGAGATTAGAGAAAATGTAAAATATGCTTCTAGCCAAGTGCCGTACAAAGTATATATCATTGATGAGGTACACATGATATCGGTAAGTGCTTTTAACGCCTTACTGAAAACGCTGGAAGAACCACCAAGTCATGTCGTCTTTATCTTAGCAACGACCGAGCCACATAAAATCCCCCTTACGATTTTATCCAGATGTCAGCGGTTTGATTTTAAACCGATCTCCAATCCTTCTATCGTAGAGCGATTGCAAACGATTGTGGAAGCTGAGAGAGTGACAGTTTCTAAAGAAGCTTTGGACACGGTGGCACTAGCTGCTGAAGGTGGAATGCGTGATGCGTTAAGTATTCTTGATCAAGCTATTTCTTACAGTGATGATGCGGTAGAATTAGAAGACGTCTTAGCAGTTACAGGTGGTGTCTCGCAACATACTTTAACAAATATTATTAGCCATATGCATGAAAAAAATGTGCAACAAGCGGTAATGGATTTAAATGAATTAATTCAAAAAGGAAAAGATCCTGCTCGCTTCGTTTATGATATGATTTATTTTTTACGTGACCTGCTGTTATACAAAAGTGCTCCGACATTAGAAAAATTATTAGAACGGGCGCGCGTTGATGAAGCTTTTCAATCATTAGCAGATACGATATCCGACCATTGGATTCAAGAGGCAATGGCACAGTTAAATCAATGTCAGCAAGAAATAAAATGGACGAATAGCCCAAAAGTTTATATCGAAATTGCTATATTGACAATAGCAAATGGTATACAGGAACAAGGCGCGACTGATTCGATAGCAAGCTCTGATACGATAATGAAGCTTACATCAAAACTTGGAAAACTGGAGAAGGAAGTAAAGCAATTAAAGGATAATCCTGTCGTACCAATGCAAACAACACCACAACGTGAAAACAGAAGGACTCCAAATCGAACCGCAAAAAATACGTACAAAGTGCCTTTTGAACGGATTCGACATGTACTAGGTGAAGCTGAAAAAACAGCTTTAAAACAAGTTCACGCTCAATGGGGAACATTTTTAGGACAATTGAAAAAAGCAAGTGCTCCTGCACACGCTACTATCCAGGATAGTAAACCTGCAGCGGCGTCTGACCAAGCACTTGTCGTAGCGTTTAAGTATGAAATTCATTGTTCTTTGTTCTTAGATAATCAGGAAATGGTGGAATCTGTTTTAACTTCTGTGTTAGGAAAAAACTTGACCATCATACCGATTCCAGAGAAAGATTGGGTAGAATTGCGCAATGAATATGTTGCCAAACAAGAAAAAACATCATCCAAAGAGGAAGCTGTTGAGGATCCAGTAGTTACGGAAGCGCAGAAGCTATTTGGTGATGATATAATAGAAATTCATGATTAATACGATTACATTTTCTAAAGGAGGTATTTTCCATGAAGGGAAATATGAATAACATGATGAAGCAAATGCAAAAAATGCAAAAGAAAATGATGAAAGCACAGGATGAATTGCATGAAATGACGTTCGAAGCATCTGCTGGCGGTGGCATGGTTACAGTAGTTGCTAATGGAAAAAAAGAAATAACCGATGTACAAATAAAAGAAGAGGTTATTGATCCTGATGACGCTGAAATGCTTCAAGACCTTATTTTAGCAGCAACAAATGATGTATTAAAGCAAATAGATGATAAGACAAATGATACAATGGGACAATTCACGAAAGGTTTAAATATGCCTGGGATGTTCTAATTCTAGGAGGCACATAAATGTATTATCCAGAACCGATTTCTAAACTGATCGATAGTTTTACTAAATTGCCAGGTATCGGCCCGAAAACGGCCGCCCGTCTGGCTTTCTTTGTACTAAATATGCAAGAAGATGACGTCTTGGATTTTGCAAATTCATTGGTAAATGCAAAACGCGAGTTGACACATTGTTCTGTTTGCGGACATATTACCGATCAGGACCCTTGTGCGATCTGTCAAGACACATCGAGAGATCAATCTGTTATTTGTGTCGTTCAAGATCCGAAAGACGTCATCGCTATGGAAAAAATGAAAGAATTTCATGGAAAATACCATGTATTAAATGGTGTTATTTCGCCAATGGACGGTATTGGACCAGAAGATATTAATGTTCCTGGTTTAATTCAACGCTTAAAGGATGAAGAAGTAGAAGAGTTAATTCTTGCTACAAATCCCAATATTGAAGGGGAAGCAACCGCGATGTATATTTCTAGGCTTGTAAAACCGTCAGGCATTCGTACTACACGTATTGCTCATGGCTTACCAGTAGGCGGTGATTTGGAATATGCAGATGAAGTTACACTTTCCAAAGCATTGGAAGGCAGAAGAGATGTGTAGGAATTAGGTGGATACATGGCTAAGAAAATAAAGAAAAGAGATGTAGATAGGGAGTTATTAAATACACTAAAAGAATTGGAACTAGAATGGAAGCAAATAGAATCCATCGTCTCTAGAAGTGTGGAGTTCACGCTAGAAGGAAATTATTGGGAGAGAGTTGCTCGAGCTAAATATATGTATTTGCTCAAAGAAGCACGACACCGTAAATTACGTGCAGACTTCCATTAGCGCTTTTTAGAGAAAACCTTGGTGATAAGTTGCATTTTTCTAAAACAAAACAATAGCAGTTTTTCAAAGACAAGACGAAGAAGAGCTTGTCTTTTTTATACAAAAATTTGTAAAGTTGCTGCAGTTTATTATAATTTCGCTTGAGTTTCATGAAAAGTCGCTGAAGTTTACAAATATCCACGAATTGCTACTGTTTTTTTATTAATTTGGCTTGCACTATATATGAAAGCATAAGATTTTTTTGGTTTATAGTAGAAGTAAAACGAAGACTTTTTGCCATAAATAGTTGGTGATAAGCCTTCGTTTTTCTCATCAAGCTTCCATCGGACAGGTTCTTTTTTCTTTTGTATATACATACATAATAGGGAGGGTGCAGAAAATTTGTGAACGTTTAAGAAAAAAGAGGTGATGAATTTGAGTTCGACAGTAGTCATATCTATTATGGTGGGGCTAATCATCCTGTTGCTACTAGTAGGTACACCTGTAAAATTCATGCGTGTGATTGGACAAACGACTGTGAAATTAGGGATTGGTGTTTTGCTGTTATTCTTTATTAATGTATTCGGTGGCGCAATAGGTTTACACATTCCGATCAATTTATTTACGGCTGTCGTATCCGGTTTTCTCGGTATATTTGGAATAGCATCTTTATCAGCTATTCACTTATTTATTATTTCTTAAAAAACTAGTTACAACCCCATGCAAAAAGTTTCAAAGATTCTCGTATATAATTCATTAGATTAGGAGATGCTAATGAATATGGAGGTGGGGTTATGAAACAGCGAACTATATATGAGCGTTGTGGCATTTGTGAAGAGGAAAAGAAGGATGGCATTCATTTATATACCATGTTTATTTGTTGTGAGTGTGAGCATAATATGATTTACACAGAACCGAGAGAAGAAAAATATAACTATTATGTACGTAAATTAAAAAATATTACGAAACCAAAACTATATTCCTAGTTTAAAAAGTCTTTGCATGCAAAGGCTTTTTTTCACGATAGGAAAGTATAAAATGAGGTGCTAGGGGATAGCGAAATAACGGAATAGCGACGACCGGCTCCATCGCCCAGCAACGAGGCGACTTCACTCCATTGCCCTAAGCTAAGTAATCATCGGTTCGTCCCTAAGAGGAAGGCCGACTAAAAACGGGCTTGCCGCCCGACGTCGGCATACGCCTGTTTAGTGGCATGATTCCTACATCTTTAGTTGATGCGTTCCACTCGCTATGTTGCTAAACAGGCGCCTTGAGCCTTTGTTCCTATAGGAAAGCGTAGGGTGGTTCCGCAGCATTCTATTTATTTGTTTTCGTAAAATTATATTCAAATTCCTGTTGAATATATAGTGATTATAGCAATGTTAAAAAACTTTCCATATACTTTCTAAGAAACTTGCTATGCTCTATGAATATGTTAAGCTATATAAAAGCAATTTAGCTATAGTTAATATGCTTGACGGCCAAAAATGACATACATAAACATTAGGAGTTACTATAATGAAACAGCAACATGTACCTTTATATGATGCATTAGAACAATTCAAAGGAAAGCAACCGACATCGTTTCATGTACCTGGGCATAAAAATGGACATATATTTCCTAATGAAGCAAGAGAAGTTTTTCAATCTATTTTACAAATAGATATGACAGAATTAACGGAATTAGATGATTTACATGCGCCAACAGGGGTCATTGCTGATGCAGAAAAATTGGCAGCCGATTTCTTTCAAACGGAAAAGACTTTTTTTCTAGTTGGCGGTAGTACAGTAGGTAATTTAGCGATGATTTTAGCTGTCTGTAAACAAGGCGATACGGTTATCGTACAACGCAACTGCCATAAATCGATTATGAATGGCTTAGAATTAAGCGGAGCAAAGCCTGTGTTCATCGCACCACAATATGATGAAAACGTCCGTCGATATACACAGCCTTCGTTTTCTGTGCTCCAGGAAGCTTTAAATCAATACCCACATGCGAAGGCGGTTATTCTCACTTACCCAGATTATTTTGGTAAAGCGTACGACCTTCGACAATTCATTGAACAAATTCATGCTTTTGATATCCCTGTATTAGTAGATGAAGCGCATGGGGTGCACTTTTCCCTTGGAGAAAACTTCCCCCCTTCTGCTCTACATCAAGGCGCTGATGTCGTCGTCCAATCTGCGCATAAAATGGCACCGGCAATGACGATGAGTTCCTACTTACATTATAATTCAAGAAGGATTTCAAAAGAACGAATAGCCCACTTTTTACAAATGCTCCAGTCAAGTAGTCCGTCATACCCGTTATTAGCTTCCTTGGATTTGGCCCGTTATTATTTGGCAACGATGCAACGGAAAACGATGGCAGAGGTGCTTGCAAGTGCACAAGAAGTGAAGTGTATTTTTGCGCAGTCCCCTTACTGGGAGCTTATAGCAAGTGATGACCCGTTAAAAATAACGCTTCATGTAAAAGCAGGGATTGTTGCAAAAGAAGTAGCCAACCTGTTAGAGAAACAGCAAATATACCCAGAGCTTGTAACAGAAAATCAAATTTTATTGATACATGGGTTAGCTCCTTTTAAAGGTGTAGCAAATGTAAGAAAAGCACTGAAAACCGTGAATGACCAATTAAAAAATCAAAGAAAGCATGATACAATAGACGTAGAATATGATATCCCTGCTCTTATTCAAGAATTGCAGTTATCTTATGAAGTGATGAATCGCTCGACTGTCACGTGTATACCCCTGTCAGATGCAGCGGATTATATTGCGGCAGAAGCAATTATTCCGTATCCTCCAGGAATTGCTTTTATTCTAAAAGGAGAAAGAATAACCAAAGCACATATTAAAAAGATACAGCAAATGAAAGAGCTGGGGATACGAATACAACAACGACATACGAATAGCATCTATGTTTTTGCAGAAATAGAAGAAGGGGAAGAATAACATTGGGCGGATATTTTATCACATTTGAAGGTGGCGAGGGAGCTGGAAAGACTACCGTTTTGCACACCGTTACAGAAAAGTTAAGGCAAAATGGGTATGATGTACTTGCCACTCGTGAGCCAGGCGGAATTAAAATTTCCGAGAAGATAAGACAAATCATATTAGATCCGCTCCACACAGAGATGGAAGAGCATACGGAAGCTTTACTTTATGCGGCTGCAAGAAGCCAGCATTTTGCAGAAAAAATTGTACCGGCTTTAAAAAAAGGCAAAATCGTGCTATGCGATCGGTTTATAGATTCCAGCCTTGTTTATCAAGGCTATGCTCGAGGACTAGGAATGGATGAAGTATTAAAAATTAACCAGTTTGCGGTTGGCGATTGTATGCCAGATCTAACATTATTTTTTGACATGGAGCCAAAAAAAGGATTAGAACGGATAGCGGCGAATAAAGATAGAGAACAAAACCGGCTAGATTTAGAAAACCTAGCATTTCACGAACAGGTGCATCAAGCTTATCATATACTTACAGAAAGATTTTCAGAAAGAATTCAAACCATTGATGCTGCTCAGAAGCTGGAAACTGTGGAACAGGAATCCTTGGATCGTATTCTATCTTTATTAAAGAAATAAAAAGGAGCTGGTAAGGGTGAAATTACTTATCGCAGTGGTTCAGGATAAAGACGCTAACCGTCTGGTGGATGCATTGGGAGAAGAAAACTTTAAAACGACCAAACTTGCTACTACTGGCGGATTTTTGAAAGAAGGAAATACGACATTAATGATCGGTTGTGAGGATGATTATGTCGATGATGCATTAAAGATCATTAAAGATAATTGCTCTCATCGCGAACAAATGGTTGCTCCTATTTCTCCAATGGGTGGTAATGCCGATTCGTATATTCCAAAACCTGTAAAAGTAGAAGTTGGCGGAGCAACTGTGTTTATTTTACCAATTGAATCATTTTTTCAATTTTAGAAAAGAAAAGGGGCTGAAAGTATGAAAATAAGTCAAGAAGTTAGAACACAACCAGAAATGCATATTCCGCAATCGAATAGTGAGGGGAATCGTGGATTTCAAAAATTGCTTCAGTCCCAATCTACATCTATCAATCAGCAAGAGTTGCAAGTAATTGTAAAAAATATTTCTTTACAAGGAGAAAGGTTGGCTCGCTTCCGTTCGTTTCAGGACCTTGCCAAATTCAAACGGCTTGTAAAGGGATTTTTACGAGAAACGGTAGGTAGTGGTCTCCGTTTACAAAAGTCCCAGAGCTTTAGTATTCATGGCAACAATCGGCAGTTAGCCATTGTAAAGCAAATTGACGATAAGCTCATGCAATTAACGGAAGATATGATGAATCAAGAGAAGAAATCTGTAGACTTACTTGGCTTAATTGGCGAGATAAAAGGTCTATTAGTTAACCTATATACGTAATCGCAAGGCGAAGGGGATACATATGGAAACATGGTCAGAGGTTGCTCATGTACAACCGTTAGCAAGCAAAATTATTATAAACAGTATGAAAAAAGACCGGATTTCTCATGCGTATTTACTTCAAGGAGAACGAGGGACTGGTAAAAGAGCAATTGCTACACTGATAGCAAAAGGGTTATTTTGTGAGAAAAACGAAATAGCTGACCCGTGTTTAGAATGTAATACATGTAAGCGTATTGCATCTGGCAATCATCCAGATGTGCACTGGATTGAACCAGATGATAAATCAATTAAAATAGAGCAAATTCGAAACTTACAAAAGGAATTCACGTATTCGGGCATGGAGTCTGATCAAAAAGTATATATTATAGATGGCGCGGAAACATTGACAGTGAATGCGGCGAATCGAATTTTGAAATTTTTGGAAGAACCAAATAAAAAAACAACCGCTATTATGCTCACAGAGAATAGCCAAGCTATTCTTCCGACCATTCGCTCTAGATGTCAAGTAATTGATTTACGCCCCCTTCATCCAGGTGAATTTCAACAGCAATTAATCGAAAAGGGGTTAGATCAGCGCAGTGCGATATTGATAAGTGCCATGACGAATAATTTACAAGAAGCGATTGATAAAAGTCATGACGAGTCGTTTGCCACAGCACGGCGGATAGTGATACAATTAGTTGAAATACTTTTAACCAATCCTCAAGATGTTTACTTATTTATTCATCAGCATTGGGTGACTCATTTCAAAGAACGAAATGAACAGGAAGAAGGATTGGATCTCTTGCTTTTTGCCATAAAAGATATTCTTTATTACCAAATAGAACACGAAGCTGGGATGGTATTTTTCGCCCCTTCTGATGAATTGCTGAAAAAAGCAGCTATGTATTTTTCGCAAGAGAAGTTATTAGCAAGTTTACAGGCTGTCTTACAAGCAAAGCGAAAATTGAAGCAAAATGTTCATCCTACCTTAGTGATTGAACAGCTTACACTTCAAATGCAGAGGTGATAGGGAATGATAGAAGTCATTGGCGTCCGCTTTAAAAAAGCGGGTAAAATATATTATTTTGATCCAGGAGGAGAGTCGATTTCACTAGATAGTTATGTTATTGTAGAGACGATACGTGGCATAGAGTTTGGTAAAGTGGTAATTACAAATAAACGTGTCGATGAAGAGGATATCGTCCTACCTTTAAAGAAGGTTCTTCGTGTAGCGACGGATAAGGATAAATTAACCGTTTTAGAAAATCAAGAGCAATCGCAAAAAGCTTTAGACGCATGCACGGAAAAAATTCAACAACATGACTTAGATATGAATTTAGTGGAAGTGGAATATACATTTGATCGTAACAAAATCATATTTTATTTTACAGCAGATGGCCGAGTAGATTTTAGAAATTTAGTAAAAGATCTTGCGGCCATGTTTAAAACGCGTATTGAATTGCGCCAAATCGGGGTTCGTGACGAGGCGAAAATGCTAGGTGGAATAGGCCCTTGTGGTAGGATGCTCTGTTGCTCTACTTTTTTAGGTGATTTTGAACCAGTATCTATTAAAATGGCGAAAGATCAAAATCTATCATTGAACCCGGCTAAAATTTCTGGATTATGTGGTAGGTTAATGTGCTGTTTGAAATATGAGAATGACGATTATGAGACAGCCAAACGTGAATTACCAGACATAGGAGAAAGAATGGATACACCCTTTGGAAGCGGTAAAGTAGTTGGCTTAAACATCCTAGAACGACTCATCCAAATTGAGATCCCTGGGAAAGAAAGGGTTATCGAATATACGTTAGACGAACTAATTAATGAAGGAATTTTAGCGCAAGCCACAGAATAACGGGGTGAGTAGCGTGAAGAATAGGCAAATATTTGATCAGGTTTTAGATATGGAAAAACAAATAGGCGAGTTGTACGAGCAGTTAGGTGATTTGAAAGGAAAGTTAAGTGATTTATTAGAAGAAAATCATCGGCTATCTATGGAAAATCATCATTTACGCAGTCATTTAGATCATACGAATCATGATGCTGAAGCGACAAATAGTGCCAAGCAAAAGGAAAAGAGTTTCCCTGGCGAAGGTTATGATAATTTAGCACGCTTATATGAAGAAGGATTTCATATTTGTAATCTGGAGTTTGGCAGTCCACGACGAAATGAAGATTGCATTTTTTGCTTAGACTTTCTTAATAAGACGAAATAACATAAACAAATGATATTCCTCGATAGACAGAGGAAACCTACTTTTGCTGCCTGTATTTTAGGCAGCTTTTCTTCTTTAGTATCAACTATTGCTGCAAGACCCAACGCTGACCTTGGTAGAATAACGTGATTGTCATTTGTTTATGCGCTAAATCTGCCATTATTTTAGAGGTATGAATCATTCAGGTTTAGGTCTATGATGTTTGTAAAGACATCACCTAAGGGGCAATACTGAATCATTCGTGAATGAAAAAAATCCACTTTAGAAGTTGAAGAGAGGATAGATTGATGGTTGAACTATATCATAATGAAAGATTGGATTATTTATTAGCAGAGCAAGGGATGCAAATCATCCAAAGCCCTGAGGTGTTTTCATTTTCTTTAGATGCTGTTTTATTAGCTTATTTTGCATATGTGCCAATCAAACGAGGAAAAATCCTTGACTTATGTACTGGAAATGGCGTTATTCCATTATTATTATCAAGAAAAACGGGAGCAGAAATTACTGGGGTAGAACTTCAAGAAAGAATATTCCAAATGGCTGAAAGAAGTGTGACTTTGAATGGGTTAACGGAACAAATAAACATACTTCATGCGGATTTAAATCATTTGCAGCCATTGCTTCAACAGAGTAGTTTTGATGTAATTACTTGTAATCCACCCTATTTTCCAACACCACTTTCTTCAGAACACAATGAAAATCCGCATTTAACGATCGCAAGGCATGAAGTTTATTGTACGTTGGAAGATGTGGTAAAAGCTTGTAAATTATATGTTCGTCCTGGTGGAAAGGTAGCCATGGTACATCGACCGGGAAGGATAGTGGATATTATTCATTTATTTCGTCAATATAAACTAGAGCCAAAGCGTTTACAATTTGTTTATCCTAAACAAGGTCGTGAAGCAAATATGTTATTAGTGGAAGGAACTAGAGATGGTAAGCCAGATCTGAAAATTTTGCCTCCACTTTATATTTATGATGAAAATGGTGATTATACAAAAGAAGCAAAGGATATTATTTATGGAAAATAAACATACTGTCTATATCTTAAGTTGTAAAGATCGCTCGCTTTATACGGGATATACAAATAATTTAGAACGCAGACTGAAATTGCATTTAGAGGGCAAAGGCGCAAAATATACACGAGGGCGAGGTCCATTTCAAGTCGTCTATGTGGAACATTTTGAGACCAAAGAGGAAGCAATGAAGAAAGAGTATGCCATTAAGCAGTTACCGAGAAAAGAAAAATGGAAATTAATTAGGGGAAATGGCAATCTGAAAGAAGTGATAAAATATGAACCTACAGAACAGTTTTGACAAAGAAGGCGCAGCTGTTTACGTTGTACCTACACCAATTGGTAATTTAGAAGATATTACGTATCGCGCATTAACGACACTTCAGTCTGTATCTGTCATTGCTGCGGAGGATACGAGAAATACAAAAAATTTACTACGTCATTTTGAAATAACGACGCCGTTAATTAGCTATCATGAACATAATAAATTAGCTCGAGAAGAGCAGTTGTTATCTGAGCTAGAGCAAGGGGAATCCATTGCACTAGTAAGTGATGCTGGTATGCCAGCTATTTCTGACCCAGGACAAGAAATCATACAAGCTGCTATTAAGCAAGATATACCTGTTATTGTTTTACCAGGTGCGAATGCAGCACTATGTGCATTAGTTGGCTCTGGATTGCCTACGAGTGAATTTTATTTTTATGGATTTTTACCACGTAAGAAAAAAGAGAAAGTATTGGAGTTAGAGCGACTTGCCCCGCTGCAGGCTACGTTGCTGTTTTATGAATCACCTTATCGCTTGCGGGAATCGTTACAAGCAATGCGAAATGTATTTGGTAATCGACAAGTTGCATTTGCGAGAGAATTGACCAAGCGTTTTGAATCTTACTTACGTGGAACGCTTGATGAAGTGATTGCCCATGTAGATAAAGCTACAGTAAAAGGGGAATGCTGCATTGTATTAGAAGGAGCCACTGAAATAGAACAGCAAGATACTTTATGGTGGAGCAATTTAACGATCATAGAGCATGTGGAACATTATTTACAGGAAGAAGCTTTATCGAGCAAGGATGCCATTAAGCGTGTTGCGCAGGACAGGCAATTACCAAAGCGAGAAGTATATCAAAATTATCATGTAAGATAACAAAAATCTTCAAGCTGTAGGGGGGGAGAAAGTGCCTCTACGGTTTGAAGATTTTCTTGTACGATAGGAAATTGGATCTATTGTATAAGCCTAACGAAGTTTTCATGGTAAGGAGCAGGTAAAAAAGCGAGTTTTGTAATGAAAAGCAATAGCTATTACCTAAAAAATATGTAATAAAAAAAAGACCTGCCGTGCAATGCAAGCGTCAGGCCTTTTTAAGACTTATTTATTCAGTCTAGATTCTATTTCTTGTAAAAGTTGTTGTGCGCCTTCTTGGCTTAGCACAATTTTGCCATTTGCTAGTGAAAGATTATCATCGGATACCTCGCCAGTAAGATGACATGTCATGTTTGGTTTATACTTCTTTAGTATGATTTTGTCGTTTTCCACGTAGATTTCCATTGCATCTTTTTCTTGGATTTCCAGCGTTCGCCGAAGTTCCATCGGGATTACTACACGGCCAAGCTCATCAACTTTGCGTACAATTCCGGTAGATTTCAAATTACTTCCCCCCTATGCTTTCGAAAAACGGGACTGCCTTTGTAACGAACATGTCAACGTTCTTCAAAATTAATAAACTACTAAAAAAATCGCCATAATTCGACATCGTTCTAAGCAATAGAATACCAGTGTTTCTTTTTTCTGTCAATAATTATTTACCAGAAAATTAAATAATTTGGTTGCTTTTAAAAAAACTGTCATGACAGCTTTCTACATGATAGGAAAGTATAACATTTCGAGCTTACGGTATAAGCCCGATTTTACTAGTTAGATAAGAAAGTATAAAGTGAGGTGCTAGTAGATAACGAAAAAACCGAATAGCTACGTCCGTATCCATTGCGCAGCAACGAGGTGACTTTACTCCATTACCCTAAGCTAAGTCACCATCGGTTCGTCCCTAAGAGGAAGGCCGACTGAAAACGGGCTTGCCGTCCGACGTCCGCATACGCCTGTTTTAGTGGCATGATTCCTAAATCTTTCGTTGATTCGTTCCATTCATTATTGTAAACGGCGCCTAGGGTACAATAGATGTTTCTTATATTGTGTTGATACGCTCTTTATACGCTAAGAAGTATATTATTTTACCTTTTGCCCAATAAAGAAGGAGATAAGTCAAGTAATTGAAGATTCCCTTTATCTTAATTTCAAAATATAATTTATATAATTCGACTTTACATTCTCTTTTTAAATATGTAAAGTAATTAACACTCTATTTGGCAAATAAGCTTATAAAAGCTACAATAGTAATAGCTTAGAAAGGGTGTTAGGCAATGCATAAGGAGGAAAGAAGATGTCAAATAATGAAAACACATTTTATATAACTACACCAATTTATTACCCTAGTGGTAATTTGCATATTGGGCATGCATATTCAACAGTTGCCGGAGATGCAATGGCTCGATATAAACGGTTACGTGGTTTTGATGTGATGTATTTAACAGGAACAGATGAGCACGGACAAAAAATACAGAAGAAAGCTACTGAAAATGGCGTCTCACCACAGGAATATGTCGATCACATTGTGGATGGAATTCAAAAGCTATGGAAAAAACTAAAAATATCTAATGATGATTTTATCCGTACGACAGAAGAGCGTCATAAAAAAATTGTCGCTCAAATCTTTGATCAACTTGTTAAACAAGGTGACATTTATTTAGATGAATATGAAGGCTGGTACTGTACGTCTTGTGAATCTTTTTTTACGGAACGTCAACTAGATGATAGTCGTTGCCCAGATTGCGGTGGTCCAGTTGAGAAAGTGAAGGAAGAATCCTACTTCTTTAAAATGAGCAAGTATGTCGACCGTCTTGTTCAGTTTTATGAGGACAATCCAACTTTTATTCAACCTGAAAGTCGTAAAAATGAAATGCTAAATAATTTCATTAAACCAGGACTAGAGGATTTAGCTGTTTCTCGGACGACCTTTGATTGGGGGATTAAAGTTCCTGGTGATCCAAAACATGTTATTTATGTATGGATTGATGCCTTAACGAACTACATAACGGCATTAGGATATGGAACAGAGGATGACACAAAATATCAAAAATATTGGCCGGCAGATGTGCATTTAATGAGTAAAGAAATTGTACGTTTCCATACTATTTATTGGCCAATTATGTTAATGGCGCTAGATCTTCCGTTACCGAAAAAGGTGTTTGCACATGGTTGGATTTTAATGAAGGATGGAAAAATGTCGAAATCAAAAGGCAATGTGATTGACCCAGTTCAATTAATTGATCGTTATGGTTTAGATGCGCTTCGTTATTATTTGTTACGGGAAGTTCCTTTTGGATCAGATGGTGTATTTACGCCAGAAGGATTCGTAGAGCGGACGAATTATGATCTTGCAAATGATTTAGGTAACTTGTTAAATCGTACCGTTGCCATGATTAATAAGTATTTTGCCGGTAAAATGCCAGCATATCGAGCCTCAGAAACAGAATTCGATAGCGCATTAGAAGCGTTTGGCAAACAAACGATAGAAAAAGTGGAAGCAGCAATGGAGGAGATGCAGTTTTCTGTAGCATTAGGAGCTATATGGCAACTAATTAGTCGTACAAATAAATATATTGATGAGACAGAGCCGTGGATGTTGGCAAAGGATGATGCTAACAAAGAACGACTAGGAAATGTCATGGCGCATTTGGCTGAGTATTTACGTAAGGCAGCTGTTATGCTACAGCCATTTCTGACAGAGGCTCCAGCTGAGATTTTCCGTCAGCTTGGTATAACAGAGGACAAGCTAAAAGAATGGAATAGTCTTTATGAAGAAGGGCATATTACAGCAGAACGTATGGTTGTAAGTAAAGGCAAGCCAATTTTCCCACGTTTAGATGCAAAAGATGAAATACAAGCTATTAAAGCAATGATGAATCCACCTAAAACAAAGGAAGAAAAGGTGGAAGATAAGGCAGAAAAAGAACAAATTGTGTTTGATGATTTTATGAAAATTGATATGCGTGTCGCAGAAATATTACAAGCTGAGCCCGTAAAGAAAGCAGATAAGTTATTGAAACTACAGTTAGATTTAGGAACAGAGAAGCGCCAAGTTATCTCAGGCATTGCTGAACATTACAAATCTGAAGAATTAGTTGGCAAAAAGGTCATCTGTGTAACGAATTTGAAGCCTGTTACATTACGTGGAGAAAAATCTGAAGGAATGATTCTCTCTGGAGAGGATGCGACCGGGAAGCTATCTTTAGCTTCTGTGGAGAACTCTCTTCCGAATGGTTCCGTTGTAAAATAGAGGATATAAAAAGACCAATCTCAGGTAGAGTTTGGTCTTTTCCTCACATAAGAAAGTATAACATTTTGGTTTATATTTAAAAAAAACGACGGCGTTTTCCGCATAAGTTTTGATGAAAATCCAAATTTGTCTAAAGTCGTTAAGGAGATGAAAGAATTGTTATTTGATACCCATGTTCATTTAAATGCAAGAAATTTTTTTGAAGATCGTGACGAAATCATTCAACGAGCTTTTGATGCTGAAGTAACACATATGGTGGTCGTCGGTTTTGATCGCGCTACTATTCCACTAGCAATCGAAATTGCAGAACAGTATGAAACCATATATGCAGCTGTAGGTTGGCACCCTGTAGATGCGGTGGATATGACAGAGCAGGAGTTGGAATGGATAGAAGAGTTATCATCTCATCCGAAAGTAGTAGCACTTGGAGAAATGGGATTGGATTATCATTGGGATAAGTCACCGAAAGATGTGCAAAAAGAAGTGTTCCGTAAACAAATTCGGCTAGCAAAGAAACTCCAAATGCCGATTATTATTCATAATCGTGAAGCAACGGAAGATATTATTGCGATTTTACAGGAAGAGCAGGCGGCATCAGTAGGCGGGATCATGCATTGCTATAATGATTCGGTAGATTATATACAGGATTGCCTGGATATGAATTTTTACATTTCTTTAGGAGGACCTGTAACATTTAAAAATGCGACATTACCAAAAGAAGTTGCCGTTAAAGTTCCGTTAGATCGATTATTAATTGAGACCGATGCGCCGTTTTTGGCTCCACATCCATATCGAGGGAAAAGGAATGAACCTGCATATGTAACATTAGTTGCTGAAAAAATTGCAGCGTTACGTGGGATGAGTTTGGAAGAAGTCGGGGAAATAACTACAAAAAATGCACATACGCTCTTCCGTTTATCATAAATATATTATGCTGAACAAGTCTAAACAGAAGGTACCAGCAGCTAGAAAATAATTGGATATAACTGGTAATTAAAGGGCGGCGTGCCACCGATTAAAGCTGCTTTGATTTTAGTGGGGGTTGTCATAAAATTGAATTAATTTGTTAAAAAATAGGAAAAACAAGGCAAAAAGAGAAGCGGCTAAGTAAAGCTCCGTCTCTCTTTTTGCCTTGTTTTATTAGTAGATTAATCCCATATACATCAAGGCTTTTAGGCTTCTGTAGGTTATCTATAAACGCGCACTAATCATTGTGTAATGGAATTGTAATGCAAACGTAATCGGAATGGCTTTGACTTTACATAGTCCTGTTAATATAATCATAGTTGCATGAAAAAGGGAGGCAAAAGCATGCGAAAGGTATCAAAGTTAATGCCTGCATCGACAATGAAACTGGTTTTATCTTTTATTGGGATTTTAGCACTTATTACTTTTTCCGGATTCATTGTATTTGATGCGACAAAGGCAGAAATCGTCATTCATAAAGATGGCGAAGAACAAACGGTAAAGACACATCAAAACACCGTAGAAGAAGCGCTAGCAGAAGCAGGCATTCAGGTTGGCGAGCATGATTACTTGTCCCACAGCATGGACGATTCCATTAAAGACGGAATGGAAATCAGCTATAAGCAAGCGAAGCAAGTGTTCGTGACAGTGAATGGGAAACAGACAGACTATTATACAACAGCAAATACGATAGATAAATTTTTGCAAGAGAATGACCTGTCGTACCATGAGCGTGACAATGTATCTTTTGCTAAAGGTGATAAAATTACAGATGGATTACACTTAGAAATTGACCAAGCATATGAGATTACAATAAACGACGGTACAGATGAAAAGCACGTGTGGACGACTGGTGGAACAGTAGCAGAAGTGCTTAAAGAATCCAATGTAAAAGTGGATAAAGATAGCGATGATAAAGTGAAGCCTAGTTTAAGTAAACAAGTTACAAAAGATACTGTTATTTCAGTTGTTCGTGTTGATAAAGAAAGAGACGAGGTAACGGAAGCGCTCGCATTTGACACAGAGGAAAGAGAAGACAGTGATCTCGCAAAAGGCGAGGAAAAGGTTGTAACTAAAGGTAAAGCTGGTAAAGTAAAGAAGATTTACGAAATAGTAACAGAAAACGGAAAAGAAATAGATAGAAAATTAATTAGTAAAGAGATTATTGAAGAAAGTGAAAATCAAGTTGTTGCAATTGGAACGAAAGAACCGCAACAGAAACAAAATTTAGTTACATTATCCAACAAACAACCAAAATCAAAACATAAAACAAACGGTTCACCTGTTCCTGGTAAAAAGCAAAAAGGTTCAGGAAAAACGTTTACAATGTCAGCAAGCGCGTATACTGCTAGCTGTAACGGATGTTCTGGATTCACTACTACAGGGATTGATTTAAACGCTAATCCCAATCGAAAAGTAATTGCTGTTGATCCAAGCGTTATTCCTTTAGGCTCAAGAGTTTGGGTGCAAGGATACGGAGAAGCAATTGCTGGAGATACGGGTGGTCATATTGTTGGAAATCGAATTGATGTACACGTTCCTTCCAAAAAGGCTGCTTATCGTTGGGGTGTGAAAACCGTAACTGTGAAAGTGCTTAATTAGTAATGTTTATACCTATTTGAAGACACGATGAAAATGGTTTCGATTATCAAGGATGATAATCGAAACCATTTTTTTGTTAGAAGATAAGAAAATAAAATGAGGTGCTTGGCGATAAGCCAAGTTTTCTAAGGTGATTTTATTTTATCTTCTTTTTCCGTTTCCATCACGTCTATAACAGTCTTATAATGACATATGTTAAAATAAATGAAGTGTTCTATGTGTATCTTAAATACAGAGAAGTTCCATCTATGCTATCTTTATTGTCATATTGTTGACGCCTAAGAAATCATCTAAGAAAAATATAGCTTATGCCAGTAATACCAGGTAATAATCCGATTTTTTTCTAAAAATGAAAGATAAAGGAAGAGGGAAGACTTGTGAAGGTGAAGGAAGTAATTGTAGTAGAAGGAAAAGATGATACAGCTAAAATTAACCAGGCTGTTGATGCAGATACAATTGAGACGAATGGATCGGCCATTCATACATCTATTATAAAACAGATTCAGCATGCAAAAGATAAACGAGGAGTTATTATTTTTACAGATCCTGACTATCCTGGTGAGCGCATTCGTCATATTGTTGATCAAGCTGTACCAGGTTGTAAGCATGCTTTTTTAACACGTAATGAAGCTCGTGCTAAAAATTCGACAACAAAGAATTTAGGGGTGGAGCATGCGTCTATCGAGGATATAAAAAAGGCATTAGAATCTGTTTATGAGCTGCAACCGGTACGAGAGAGTGAAATAACGAAAGCGGAGTTAATGCATCATGGATTCATTGGAGGTCAGGAAGCGAACAAAAGACGAGAGCAGCTTGGTGAGTTATTGCAAATTGGGCATACGAATGGCAAGCAGTTATTAAAACGCTTAACGATGTTTGGTATTGGAAAAGCTGAGTTTGAAAGAGCAGTATTGCAAATGGATCAAGAGAGGAAAGAGAAAAATGACCAATCATAAATTTATTGCTACGCCATCACGAACGAAAGAAATTTTAAAGAAATATCATTTTTCTTTTAAAAAAAGCTTAGGGCAGAACTTTTTAATTGACAGTAATATTTTAAGTAATATTATTCGCCAAGCAGGAATTGATAAGGAGTCTGGTGTGATTGAAATAGGTCCTGGTATTGGAGCGTTGACAGAACATTTAGCTATTCATAGTCAAAAGGTATTCGCATTTGAAATTGACCAACGTCTAATACCAGTATTAGAGGATACGCTTGCACCCTATGATAATGTCGAGGTTGTACATGAGGATATTTTAAAAGCAAACGTTCGTGACATGATAGCGACGCATTTTCATCCAGAACAGCCTGTTCATCTTGTAGCTAACTTGCCTTACTATATAACTACTCCGATCTTAATGAAATTATTACGAGATCAATTGCCAATTGATAGCTTCACGGTAATGATTCAAAAGGAAGTTGCTGAACGAATGGCAGCTAAACCGAATACCAAAAGTTATGGTTCGCTAACATTAGCTGTCCAATATTACACAGAAGCAGAAGTTGTTATGCAAGTTCCAAAACGTGTATTTATGCCCCAACCTAATGTCGATTCCAGTATCTTGCGTTTAGTTAGACGGACGAAAGCTCCTGTAAATGTTGTAGATGAAGATTTCTTTTTCACACTGATACAAGCAAGTTTTGCCCAGCGTCGGAAAACATTGCGTAATAATCTATCCAATCATTTTAAAGATAAGTTGACGAAAGAGGAAGTTGGTCTTATTTTACAACAAAGTGGCATTGATGGAGGAAGACGTGGAGAGTCTCTAACGATGGAGGAGTTTGCGTTATTGGCTAACACGTTTATCGCTTCTTCTAAGGCGTGATAGGTGTCATCTGTAGAAAAACTTGGCAAAGAGCCAAGTTTTTTAATGGTGTAGGAAATTATAAAATTTTGCAGCTGTGGATAAACTTACTAATTTATTTAGCCACGTCCGGCTCCAGCGCCCAGCAACTAGGCGACTTCACGAATCGCCCTACGATAAGTCATCATTGGTACGTGTAACACCGTCTCACCATGATTCCTAAAACTTTAGTTGCTTCGTTCCACTCGCTACGTTGCTAACCGGGCGCTTGCGCCTTTGTTCTTAAAAAGCCTGTACAATAGAGAACACAGGGATAAACGCACAGTTTTTTATTTATAATCATACGATATAGCATAAGTTTTAAGCTCAGGAAGGCTGTGAGATATAGTATGAGTTATTCGAAGGGTGATTTAGTCACAAGGTACTCTTATCAGCATGATATATTATTTCGGGTTTCTTCTGTGAAAAAAGAGCTTGTCGATTTAGTAGGAGAGGAAGTGCGTTTGAAAGCGGATTCTCCAATAGATGATTTGAAATTGGTGGAAGAAAGAGAGCTACAAAAACGGAGGCAACAAGGGAAAGAGAGTGAAGAATTTTCCTATCGGCTATTTCGTCAAGATTATCAATTGTTAAAAGAAAAAAGACAATACCAAGCTACGGACGGTTTTATACACGAAGCCTCCTATTTTCAATTGCCTGCAAAAGTGTTGCACATTGATGGGGATGCAATGTATTTAAAAAAATGTATTGAATTATATCAGCGAATCGGATTGCAAGTACATGGAGTACATTTATATGAACGCGATATGCCTGTAAGGATTACAGAACTCATAGAAAAAATTCAGCCAAATATCATTGTTATTACTGGGCATGACGCTTTTTCTAAAAATAAAGGAGAAAAGCAAGATCTACGTGCTTATCGTAATTCAAGGTATTTTATTGAAGCTGTACGAGAGGCGAGGCGGACAAATCCGAATTTGGATCAGCTCGTCATTTTTGCAGGAGCGTGTCAATCGCATTTTGAGCTGTTAGTTCGGGCAGGGGCTAATTTTGCTAGTTCACCATTTCGAGTCAATATTCATGCGTTAGACCCTGTCTATATTGCTGCTAAAGTTGCATATACACCTTTTATGGAAAAAGTGAGCGTATGGGATGCTATTCGAACTACACTGACAGGAGACAAAGGGATGGGCGGTGTTGAAACGAGAGGATTATTACGTACAGGTTTACCATATATGGAAGAGACTTAAAGAAAGGAGGTACGATTGATTAAGTTCATTCAAATACTTTACAAAAAAAGCATAGAGAATAACGTTAAGCGATGTGGCAAATAAGTTTGAAAGTTGTCAACCTTTTTTCTACTCAATCACTGTAAAATAGCATTTAATTACCAATGTAAAAATAAAGTCAAGTTTTTCTAAAAAAATGTGCATAAAAAGTAATTAAAAACAAATAATAAACGAAAATACGAAAAAATATATTGACATCAAAAAAGTAATATTGGTATAATATAAAGTTTTGCTTGACGTTTGTACAAGTTCGTGGTATGATAATTACAGTGAGGTGGAGTATAGTGGCGAAAACATTAATCGAAATTAAGCAAGGTCTTGAAGGTCATGTTGGAAAACGGTTAAAGCTTACAGCAAATGGTGGAAGAAGAAAGACCATTGAGCGTTCCGGCATCTTAGCAGAAACATATCCTTCTGTATTTATTGTTGAGCTTGACCAAGAAGAAAATGCATTCGAACGTGTTTCATACAGCTATGCAGATGTTTTAACAGAAACAGTAGAGCTTCGCTTTGCAGATGATAAAAACATTGCGTCAGTGCTTGAGCAGTAGCCTAAGGTTTACTGCTTTTATTTTTATGCTAAATTAACAAAATAATCAAAAAACATAGTTGTTATTTCCTTTTTTGCTGTTTAATAACAGTTGTATATGGAATGAAAAAGCATATACTAAGTTTGTCGTATCATAACCAATACGCATTTAAAAGGGGGACTGTCTTCGTGGCTAGAAGACGTGGAATGATGTCGGATCATTTAAAAGAAGAAATTGCAAAAGAGTTAGGGTTTTACGACACGGTGCAAAGGGAAGGATGGGGCGGCATTAAAGCGCGCGATGCTGGAAATATGGTGAAACGTGCCATTGAAAGAGCGGAAGCTAGTATGAGACAAGACAAATCCTAATCGGGTTTGTCTTGTTTTTTCACCCTATAGGAAAGCGAAGAAAGAGTTTTCAATAGTCCCCTGCTTTTGCAGGTAAAAAAACCCCTCTTAGGTAGAAGTTAGACTGTGTAAAACAGTTGATAATGTTAAGCTAACGGAGGAAAACCCGGAGACTCCTTGTTGTACAATGTTTCACTGACGTAGCTTTCCTTGTCCCGTGGCAAAGTGTAGTGCAATATCTCGCAGTAAAAAGCGAACTATTTTTACAGTAGGCGGGAAGCAGTTTTTCAGAAACAGTAATCACCTAGATTTCGCTTGCAAGAAAAACTCGACACATACGCATTTATTTGCGTTTCACGCAGTTGAATGGAATGTGTTACAATTTTAATATCTTTAAACAAGAGGGTGACGGGTGATGGTAATTTTTGAAAAAGCACCTGCAAAAATAAATTTATCATTGGACGTACGAAGTAAAAGAAGCGACGGGTACCATAACATTGAAATGATTATGACAACCATTGATTTAGCTGATCGTATTTGTTTATATGAATTACCTGAGGACCGGATCGAAATATCATTGGAAAGTAGATTTGTTCCAAGTGATAAACGCAATTTAGCTTACCAAGCTGCCTTAGCTTTGAAGCAAGCGTATGGTATCCATAGAGGTGTACATATAACAATTGAAAAAAACATCCCCGTCTCTGCAGGACTAGCAGGTGGTAGTGCCGACGCTGCTGCCGTATTAAAAGGTTTAAATTGTTTGTGGTCACTTGGCCTTTCAGAAACTGAATTAGCAAGTGTAGGTGCGTTATTAGGTACAGATGTGCCGTTTTGTATATATGGAAAAACGGCAATAGCTAAAGGTAGGGGAGAAATTGTCCAACGGCTCCTCTCACCGCCGCCATGTTGGGTCGTTTTAGCTAAACCGGATATTGGTATTTCTTCAGGAACTATTTTTCAACGCATAGTGGTGGAAGATATTGTTCATCCTAACACAAAAGCTGTTAGGGAAGCGTTAGCGGAAGGAAATTTTAATAAGCTATGTTTAAGCTTAGGTAATGCATTAGAACCGATAACGATAAAACAACACCCAGAAGTGCAGCGTATTAAAACGGCTTTACAACAAGCAGGCGCTTCTGGCGTACTTATGAGTGGAAGTGGTCCGACAGTCTATGGTCTCGTAGAGCATGAAAGTAAAGCGAGAAAAATCTATAATGGGATGAGAGGTTTTTGTGAAGAAGTTTATTATGTACGATTATTAGGTTGAAAACCTTTGTAAAAAACGTATATTGATGGTATATTTAGAGGAAAATATTCGGTTTTGAGGTGTGGAAATGAAAAGAAGTAACCGTTTAGTTGCTCTAACCAATTTTTTTCTTGAAAATCCTCGGACGCACACACAATTTCCTTATTTTGTTTCACAATTAGCTACTACGAAAGCTTCTATTAGTGAAGATATGGATATTATTGATGCGGTGTTTCGGAGTGAAGGGATTGGCTATTTGCAACGGACGACAGGTGCAGGAGGCGGGGTGAAGTTTATACCTGCATGCGTTGACGAAAAAAATAAATGCTTTGTTGAAGCATTACGACAAAAGTTAAAAGATCCTGTTCGTATCCTTCCAGGCGGGTATCTATATATGAGCGATCTGTTAGGCGATCCGAAGACGGTACGAGAAATTGGGCGTGTATTTGCTTCAACATTTGCTAAAAAAAATATTGATGTTGTTGTTACCGTTGCTACAAAAGGGATTCCATTGGCATACGCTGTTGCCTCTTTTTTGAATGTACCGGTAGTTATTGTACGCAGAGATCCAAAGGTAACAGAAGGGTCCTCTGTAAGCATTAATTATGTATCTGGATCATCTAGAAAAATTCAGACCATGGTGTTGCCGAAACGCAGTTTATCGGAAGGAGCAAAAGTCTGTATTATTGATGATTTTATGAAAGCAGGTGGAACCATTACTGGCATGATTAATTTACTAGAGGAATTTCATGCAACGGTACAAGCAATAGGTGTCTTAGCTGAAGCAGATGATGAGGAAGAAGAGCGCGTCATTAATGACTATACATCTCTAATAAAAATATCAAATGTCGATATGAAAAAGAAGGCAATCGATGTTCATTTTGGTAATTTTATCCAATAAAAGTTTATTTCTATCGTTTTGTTTAACTACATTGGAAACAAACTAAAATTTTTTTGAAACAGCCTTTAGAAGTAATTCACTAGTCTTTTGTATAGGACACGGTAGTATGTATACTAAGCGGTGGAGATGTTTCCACTAACGAGTTGTTACTAATAATAATTTAAAAATATACTAAAATTGACACAATTGATATTTGTTCGTTTCTCCGTTTCCTTGGTAAAAACGATTGATAGTTCGGGATGTAAGGTGCTGTAAGGATTCCACTTCTAGAGATGGAAGAAGCCAAAAGTAACAGCACCTAAGTCTCCTTTTCGTAATAGGCTTCTAGGTTTCCTCCTCTAGGTACTAACGACCAGTGTGAAGAAGGAAAAAGATATACTTTGTGAAGACAAGCTGTCATTTTTTAACTGTTGATATAAATGTTTTATTTTTTTTAATATTTTAGCAGGAGTTTTAATAGTTTTGTTGAACTAGTTTATATAGATTCCTATTTGAAAAGGTGGTGACACATCATGGAAGTAACTGACGTTAGGTTACGCCGCGTTAATACGGAAGGCAGAATGAGAGCGATTGCATCTATTACGTTGGATCAGGAATTTGTTGTCCATGATATCCGAGTGATTGACGGTAACAATGGGCTATTTGTTGCGATGCCATCCAAGCGAACGCCGGATGGAGAATTTAGGGATATCGCTCATCCTATTAATTCTGGTACAAGAGCGAAAATTCAGGACGCTGTATTAGAAGAGTATCGCAAAGCAGGAGATGAGGAAGTAAAATACGAAGAAGCTGGGGCTTCCTAATTCATCTAAATAATATTGTTTACGAAAACAACTAGAGGTCTAATCTACATAAGGTTAGCCTTCTTTTTTTATTGTAAACGTTTACTTAATTCTGGGAATTATTTGTAAAATGATAGGATTGCGCCTTAGGATTCCCTTTTTTCCAGTCCATATATAGGGAAGGAAAGAAAAGCCTTTACTTTTGTTGTTTTCCTTTCATAGTTTATCTATTGAAATGAGCAGGTATTTAAGATATATTCATAATGGATAAAGTGAAATTTCATTTAATAGAAGTTTTTCCTTCGTCTTCTACGGAATAGTTCCTACCTAGAGGGTATAGCCCAAAAACCCTTGGACAGAGCAGGCATTTGGGTGCTGTCATCTTTCACTTACACTATGAACTCATGAAGAGAGAGTTTTTTCAGCACATAATATGCGTATGCGAGAAATTTGAAATGTTGGAGGTCCTTTATATGACAAATCGATATGCTGTCATACTGGCAGCTGGGCAAGGTACCAGGATGAAATCGAAGCTTTACAAAGTACTCCATCCTGTAGCGGGTCGCCCCATGGTTCAACACGTCATCGAACAAGTTGGTGGCGTAAATGTCGATAAAATCATTACTATTGTCGGTTTTGGTGCGGAAGATGTAAAGAAACAACTCGGACCAAAAAGTGAGTACGTTCTTCAAGAAGAGCAGTTGGGGACTGGGCATGCAGTTGTTCAAGCTAAAGCGCTTTTAGAAGATAAGGAAGGTACAACGATAGTGGTGTGTGGTGATACACCTTTAATAACCAAGGAGACGTATCAAGCGTTGATTGAACATCATGAACATTCAGAGGCAAAAGCTACGATACTAACAGCAAAAGCTTCTAATCCGTACGGGTATGGTCGCGTACTTAGAAATAAGCAAAATGATGTGGAACGGATTGTGGAACATAAAGATGCGAATGAGGTCGAGCTACTTGTAGATGAAATAAATACGGGTACATACTGTTTTGATAATCAAGCTTTGTTTCAGGCGCTAGAACATGTTTCCAATGATAACGCACAAGGGGAGTATTACTTGCCGGATGTAATTGAAATTCTCCAAACAAAAGGGGAGACTGTGAGCGCGTATCGAACAGCGCACTTTGAGGAAACATTAGGGATAAATGATCGTGTTGCTTTAGCGCAAGCAGAGAAAATCATGAAGCAACGTGTGAATGAAAGACATATGCGTAACGGTGTAGCTATCATTGATCCGGATCAAACCTATATTGAACCGAGTGTAACGATTGGTGCTGACACAATCATTCATCCTGGTACAATGATTAAAGGCGATACCGTCATTGAGGAAAATGCAGAAATCGGCCCGTATTCCGAGCTAACCAATTGTCATGTTGGAAATGGCACGATAATTAAACAAAGTGTGGTAAATGATAGCAAGATAGGTAATGATGTGAAGGTTGGTCCATATGCACATATAAGACCTGATAGTGCAATTGGTAACCACGTGAAAATTGGAAACTTTGTAGAAATAAAAAAGACAAGCTTAGGTGAAGATAGTAAAGTTTCTCATTTAAGTTATATTGGTGATGCACAAGTCGGAAGCAATGTAAACGTAGGTTGTGGTACAATAACAGTGAACTATGATGGCAAGCACAAATATGTAACAACCATTGAAGATGAATCATTTATAGGCTGCAATTCAAATTTAGTTGCGCCTGTGACAATTGGAAAAGGTTCTTATATTGCTGCTGGTTCTACAATTAATAAGGACGTGCCAGAGGGTTCTTTATCGATTGCTCGTGCAAGGCAAACGAATAAAGAAGGATATGCGGAAAAAATTAAAAATCGGAAAAAAGACTAACGGAGGGTTCTAACAAATGGCAGCTAGTTACAAGGATTCATCCTTGAAAGTTTTTACATTAAATTCCAACCCACAATTGGCTGAGGAGATTGCTAGTCATATTGGTACGACACTAGGGAAATGTGCTGTATCTCGATTTAGTGATGGAGAAATTCAAATTAATATTGAAGAAAGCATCCGTGGTTGTGATGTTTATGTCGTTCAGTCCACATGCTCACCGGTGAATGAGCATTTGATGGAATTATTAATTATGATTGATGCTTTGAAACGTGCATCTGCAAAGTCAATTAATATTGTTATGCCTTATTATGGGTACGCTAGACAAGATCGAAAAGCAAGATCAAGAGAACCGATCGCAGCAAAACTAGTAGCCGACCTATTAGAAACAGCTGGATCTGATCGGGTGATAACACTTGATTTACACGCACCGCAAATTCAAGGCTTTTTTGATAGCCCGATCGATCATTTACAAGGTGTGCCAATTCTTTCCGATTATTTTGAAGCAAAGAACTTGGAAGATATTATTATTATGTCACCAGACCATGGCGGGGTGACACGCGCCAGAAAGATGGCTGATCGCTTGAAGGCGCCAATTGGAATAATTGATAAGCGCAGACCGCGACCTAATGTGGCTGAAGTAATGAATATTGTCGGGAATATTGAAGGGAAGACAGCCATTTTAATTGATGATATCATTGATACTGCAGGTACAATTACTTTAGCAGCAAATGCATTAATTGAAAATGGTGCCAAGGAAGTATATGCTTGTTGTACACATCCCGTATTATCTGGCCCAGCAATGCAACGAATTAATGATTCAAAAATTAAAGAATTGGTTGTAACCAATTCGATTCCTTTACCAGATGATAAGCGAATCGATAAAATTACACCACTTTCTGTCGCTCCTTTAATTGGTGAAGCGATTGTTCGTGTGCATGAATTGCAATCCGTTAGTATTTTGTTTGATTAATGTTTAGGTTTTAGCCGAAACGGGTAATATTTGTGATGGAGGTTTATTTGTGCAGAGTAAATGAGTGCGAGTCTGAAGGCTCTTATATACGAAAGCGAATAAATAATGTAAGATTGAAATATTGGCAACAAACGAAGGTTTTTAACTAATTTGGAGGGTGATTAACGTGGCAGTAAAACTAGCAGCGCAACGAAGAGAAGATCATACGAAATCAGCAACAAAAGAAATTAGAAATAGCGGACGTGTTCCAGCTGTAATCTATGGAAAAGCAAAAGAATCGAAGTCGATTGCTGTAGATAGTGTTGAATTGATCAAAACAGTTCGTGACGAGGGTAGAAATGCGATTATCTCACTTCACATTGAAGATGAAAAACCTGTAGATGTGATGCTACATGAATATCAAATTGATCCATTAAAAGATGAACTTGTCCATGCTGACTTTTATATTGTAGATATGGCTGAAGAGATGGATGTGGAAGTGAATATCCACATAGAGGGAGAAGCAAAAGGTACGAAAGATGGCGGTGTCTTGCAGCAACCATTATATGCGTTGCAAGTGCGTGCGAAACCAGCTGACATTCCTGAAGAAATCGTTGTTGATGTTTCTGATTTAGATATTGGAGATAGTATTGCAGTGTCTGATATTGACATTCAAGGAAAATACGAACTCTTAGATGATCCAGTTACCACGGTTGTAACGGTATCAGCGCCAGATACGTTAGAGGACATTGAAAAGGCACCAGCTGAGAATGCAGAGCCAGAATTAGTAGATGGAGAAAAGGAAGCATAAGTTTTGACTACTATAAAACTAAGTAAGAGGTAGTTGCGGTAAAAGCAAGCGTGTTGCAATATGTCAAAGGAAGGATCATTATTTTATCCTTTTGGAAAGCCATATGGCTAGCAACTCATCATGTCCTATTGACTATTGGGTGGGGTCGCTCATTTCGAACACGGTAAGTGAAGATAAGTGAACGCAACTCTCCCTCCTAATTAGGAGGGAGAGTTGCGTTGTATGATTTTTATCAGGTTGTAAAGGCCTGCTATTATAAGGGAAAAGCTTAGCTTTTGCCCATAAAGACATGCAGATAGTTAAATTTTTTAATAACCCCATTCATAGGTTTAAAATGAAAAAGATAAAGGAAGTACGTTTATGAAATGTATTATAGGTTTAGGAAACCCAGGGAAAAAATATCATCAGACGAGACATAACATTGGTTTTATGGTAATTGATGAATTATTGCAACGTCATCAGCTAACATTGGATAAATCAAAATTTAAAGCAGATTACACGATGGTGCAGATGGGACAGGAAAAAGTGATGTTTGTAAAACCACAAACATTTATGAACCTTTCTGGTGATGCTATAAGGCCAATAATTGACTATTACAACATTGATTTATCGAATATTTTGATTATTTTTGATGATTTGGATTTGCCAGTCGGTAAAATTAGGCTTCGTCAAAAAGGTGGTCATGGAGGTCATAATGGCATTAGATCAATTATCGACCATGTTGGGACGAAGGATTTTAAACGGATTCGAATTGGTATCGGTAGGCCTGATGTCTCACAATCCATTATTCATTATGTGCTACAAAGATTTCCAAAACATGAAACATCTGAGGTAAAGCTTAGTGTGCAAAAAGCAGCCGATGCATGTGACGCGTGGATAGAACGTCCATTTCCTGAAGTTATGAATGAATATAATCAATAATTACCACATATAAAAAACAAACAGCGTTTTTTGCTCTATAACTCTTTTTAGGGTCTATAGTATAAGGAAACTACAGTTTTTGCTTATCAAGATTTAGCATGAAGTCAAGTTTTGCTAGCGCTTGGATGCGGTTGTTAATACACATAAACGAAAGTATATTTTTAACGGGAACTACTTGAATAGCTGGTGTGCATTTAGGTTAAACTAGTTACTAACAATTGAAGTAAAATGATTTTTTACTTGGCGGGTGCTATAAGTATAGTAGCTGCTATAAGGTTTTTAAATCGTATTGGAGGCGGTTCCCGTTGACAATGATATACTTGTGTAAGCATTGTGGACAAAAACTAGGAAGTATACAACAACACATGATTGATTTATCCATATTAGGATTTGACCAATTATCAGTGAAGGATAAAGAAGAAATGATTGTTTATAAACCAAATGGGGATATGCATATCAAGGTGATTTGCGAAGACTGCCAAGATACACTAGGTCAACATCCTCACTATCATGAATTAGATTTCTTTATACAATAGAACATGTGGTTAGCCTTTGGTGCAGCGTAGCCAAGGCATTTTTGCACTTGTAAAAGAATGGAAAGAAGCACGCAATATTTTAAAAAGATAAGAAAGTATAAAACTGAGGTGCCAGTGGATATGGAGATAACTGAATAGCCACACCCTGCTCAACTGGGTGACTTCACGAAATCGCCCTAAGCTAAGTCATCATCGGTTCGTGGCTAAGAGGAAGGCCGACTAAAAACGGACTTGCCGCCCGACGTCGGCATACCACTGCTTTAGTAGCATGATTCCTTTATCTCGTTGTATCCGGTTCATTCGCTACGTTGCTAAACAAGCACTTGCACCTTTGTTCCGTTATAGCAAAGTATCAAATTTCCATGGTTAATAGTATAAGCAAAAAGACGGCACTCTTCCGCTATCCGATTTGGCGGTAAGCTAAGTTTTTCTAACACTATAGGAAAGTATAAAAGTTTAAAGGTTTATAGTATAAGAAAAACTATGCCATTCGCCATAAGACTTGGCGACAAGCCAAGTTTTTCTAAAAATGAAGGGCAAGCATACGAACTAGAAAAATCTTCGGAGTACGAGATTCGTTGCATAGCTCCTATGTAAGTGGAGGTTTAGGAATGAAAGGAATACAAAAATATTTATACAATAAAGAAGATATACACTCCATTATTAATGGAGTGCAAGCAGGAATGGATGAACAGCTTGTAGCAGGGCTATCTGGTTCAGTTAGAGGCTTACTTGTATCTGTTATTCGAGGCGAGATGAAGAAGCCGATTTTGTTAGTCACCCACCAACTTGTGCAAGCACAGCAACTATACGATGATTTGGTTGGTATTGTGGGAGAGGAAGATGTTCATCTATATCCTGTTAATGAACTGATTGCTTCAGAAATCGCTATTGCAAGTCCAGAGTTACGCAGCCAGCGAATTGATTCATTAACTGCTTGGTCTCAAAATAAATCGGGGATTTTAATAGCTCCAGTATCTGCCTTAAAACGAATACTTCCTCCTCCAGCGTATTGGCAAACATATCAACTAGCATTTAAATATGGAGAAGAAATTGATGTAAATCATTATTTAACAAATTTAATAGATATGGGATATGATCGCGCTTCCATGGTTACAACACCAGGTGAGTTTAGTAAACGTGGAGGAATTATTGATATATATCCTATTACCGAAAAGCATCCGATTCGAATTGAGCTATTTGATGAGGAAATTGACTCTATTCGTTATTTTGATGCTGAAACCCAACGTTCATTAGATAAGCTGGAGGAAGTTACGATTGGGCCAGCAACAGAATTGCTATTAACAGAGTCCGATCTTCATACGGCTGGGGAGCGTTTGGAGGAAGCGCTTGCCGATACATTGAAAACGTTAAAGACACAAGAAGCAAAAGCAACATTGACAGAGGTAGTGCAACGAGATGTAGATCGATTAAAAAACCTCGAGCGCTTTCCTGAGATGTATAAATACATTGGTTATTTATATACAAATCCTGCTAGCTTACTAGATTACTTGCCAGGTGATGGCCAAATAATTATTGATGAAATGAGCCGAATACAAGAGACTGCATTACATTTGGATATAGAAGAGGGTGATTGGTACAGTAATTTACTAGCCAATAATCAAATGGTTAGAAATAGTTCATTTTCATTTGATTGGCATGCTATATGGGAGCGTATGAAGCAGCCGCGTATCTATATGTCTGTGTTTTTACGCCATATCCCTAATACACAACCACAAAATATTGTTAATTTATCTTCACGACCGATGCAAGAATTCCATGGTCAAATGCATTTATTTAAAAATGAATTACTCCGCTGGGAAAAGGGGGACTATTCTGTTATCGTTTTAGCTCCAGATAAAGAAAGAGCGGAAAGAATCCACTCTATATTTATGGATTATGATATCGATTTTGGGATTACAGAAGATTTACGGCTCCCTGTTGATAAACCAACGATTGCGGTAGGGAATATTTCAAGTGGCGTAGAGTTGCCGATGCACAAGCTTGTGTTAGTGACTGAGCAAGAACTATTTAAAAAACGTACAAAACGACCGAGAAAGCAACAAAAAATCTCAAATGCCGAACGAATTAAGGATTATCAAGAATTAAAAGTAGGCGATTATGTTGTACATACAAATCATGGTGTCGGAAAATACCTCGGTATAGAAACTTTAAAAGTGAATGATCTGCATAAGGATTATTTGCTAATTAAATATTCTGGCGATGATAAGCTGTTTGTACCTATTGATCAAATTGACCAAGTACAAAAATTTGTAGGATCAGAAGGAAAAGAACCGAAGCTCTATAAGCTAGGCGGAAGTGAATGGAAAAAAGTAAAACGGAAAGTGCAATCATCTGTAGAGGATATTGCAGATGATCTCATTAAGCTCTATGCTGAAAGAGAAGCAAGAAAAGGGTACGCGTTTTCTGAAGATACAGAAATGCAACGCGAATTTGAAGCATTGTTTCCTTATCAAGAAACAGAGGATCAATTACGTTGTATTCAAGAAATTAAACAAGATATGGAAAGAGAACGTCCAATGGATCGTCTTCTTTGTGGGGATGTTGGCTACGGAAAAACAGAAGTAGCTATTCGCGCAGCCTTTAAGGCAATTGCTGATGGAAAACAAGTTGCGTTATTAGTTCCGACGACGATTCTAGCACAGCAACATTTTGAAACAATACGAGAGCGTTTTCAAGATTATCCAATTACTATCGGTTTATTAAGTAGATTTAGAACGAGAAAGCAGCAAAAGGAAACGTTAGATGGATTAAGAAAAGGAACTGTTGATATCGTTATTGGTACACATCGTATTTTATCTAAAGATGTTCAGTATCATGATTTAGGTTTATTAATTGTTGACGAAGAGCAACGCTTCGGAGTAAAGCATAAGGAAAAAATTAAGCAGTTAAAATCGAATGTAGATGTACTTACGTTAACGGCAACACCTATTCCACGAACATTGCATATGTCTATGCTTGGTGTGCGGGATCTTTCTGTAATTGAAACGCCACCAGAAAATCGTTTTCCAATTCAAACCTATGTGATGGAATATAATCCAATATTTGTTCGAGAGGCAATAGAGCGTGAAATGGCTCGAGGAGGTCAAGTGTTTTTTCTACATAACCGTGTAGAAAATATTGAAGAGATAGCTAGAGAGCTAAGTTCACATATTGATGCTAGGATAGCGGTTGCGCATGGTCAAATGAATGAATCGGAATTGGAGAATGTTATTTTTTCCTTTTTAGAAGGAGAATTTGATGTCCTTGTAAGTACGACGATTATTGAAACGGGTGTTGATATTCCAAATGTAAATACCTTAATTGTAAACAATGCCGACCGAATGGGACTAAGTCAATTGTATCAATTGCGTGGTCGTGTAGGGCGTTCAAATCGAGTTGCTTATGCGTACTTTACGTATAGAAAAGATAAAGTGCTTACCGAAGTTGCAGAAAAACGTCTACAAGCAATTAAAGAATTTACAGAATTGGGTTCTGGATTTAAAATCGCTATGCGCGATTTATCCATTCGAGGAGCGGGCAACCTGCTTGGTGCTCAACAGCATGGATTTATCGATTCGGTCGGTTTTGACATGTATTCACAAATGCTCAAAGAGGCGATTGATGCTCGCAAAGAAGGTAAAGATATAAGTGATGTAAAGCCATTTGATCCAGAATTGACATTAGTAATTGATGCGTATATTCCAGATGAATATATCCCAGATGAAAAGCAAAAAGTAGACATCTATAAACAATTCCAATCCATGGAGACGACAGAAGATAAACAAGATTTACATGACGAATTAATTGATCGATTTGGGGACTATCCAGAAGAGGTAACCAATTTATTTACCGTATCTACGTTGAAAATGCTAGCGAAGCGAGAGCGAGTCCGTTCTATAAGTGAAAGTGAGAAAAACAAAAAAATCGAAGTGCTCGTTGATGAAGAGCGTAGTCAACAAATTGATGGCGCAAAAGTATTCGAAATGGCGAATGCGTATGGACGAGATATCCAACTTGGAACCGAAAGCAGTAAATTAAAAATTGTATTTAAATATACCAATACGACGAAGCAGCAATGCTATAAAAATGTGGAAACGTTTATCGATAATTTAAAATTTGCCAATCGTAGTTAGTAAAAATTAGTATTGTATGTATAGTTATCCTGTTTTGCCTCATACTAAAACCACAGAAGATGATTTTTACACGGATTTTTGTGTGAAAAGCAGAGTCAATCACCATAAGAAAGTGAGGCAACAAAGTATGAAAGCAACAGGAATTGTGCGACGTATTGATGATCTTGGGAGAGTTGTTATACCTAAAGAAATAAGGAGAACGTTACGCATTAGAGAGGGCGATCCACTAGAAATATACGTGGACCGTGAAGGAGAAGTTATTTTAAAGAAATATTCTCCTATTAGTGAGCTAGGTCAATTTGCTAAAGAATATGCAGAAGCGTTGTTTGATTCTTTGCATACCCCTGTTATCATATCCGATCGAGATGAGGTTATTGCAGTAGCAGGAGAATCAAAAAAAGAGTACTTAAACAAAAACATCGGATCCCCTCTAACTAGTATTATTGAAGGTAGACAACAAGTCATGGAAAAAGAAACAAAATCATTAGAAATTGTCGATGGGCATGAAGAAGACTTGATATCCTATTGTATTAGTCCAATTATTGCAAATGGTGATGCAATTGGATCCGTAGTGATTTTTGCTAAAGAAGGGGAAAGCTTTTCAGCTGTTCAACAAAAAGCAGCAGAGACAGCGGCAAGCTTTCTAGCCAAGCAAATGGAATAATGTAATCTACTCCATAAGTGTGTCTGTTCAAAACAGAAGTAAAAAGGACTGAATTCAGCTAAGATCGCACCATCTATGCTTAAAAACTTCCTTTTTTCAAGGAACTGGAAAACGAACCAACGAAGAAATTGGATGTGTCATTAGTACTGAACTTTTTTGAACAACCGCTATAAGACGATAAACCAAAGTCCGAACTATATTTGATATTCTCTCCATAGAATTTCGAATTAGTTCGGCTTTTTCTGATATTATAGGAGAATATAAAGCTTTGACGTTTATCGTATAAGAAAACTGCAGCTTTCACCATAAAGATTTGGTGTTTCTTATACGGCAAAAAATATCCCTCTTGCTATGTAAGACTATGATATAATGAACCATATATTGTAGTATCAAAAAATCAAATTCGCGCTCGCGCAATTATTATGAAGGTTCCTTTAAGAACCATGTTGCAAAAGGAAGTTCTACATGAATAGAAATGAAACAAATCAGCTTGTAAAAGGGGCGTTATTGTTAACAATTGTTGGCGTAATCAGTAAGCTATTAAGTGCTGGCTATCGTATCCCTTTGCAAAATGTAACAGGAGACATGGGGATTTATGTCTATCAACAGATCTACCCTGTCCTAGGAATTGGACTAATGTTAGCTTTATACGGATTTCCGTCGGCGATAGCAAAGCTAGCAGCGGAAGAACAATCTCAATCTCAAAGATTGTCTTTAACAAGTTTTTATTTCCCCATTTTCCTAATACTCTGTATGCTTAACGGCAGTTTAGCACTATTTATTTACATGAATGCACCATATATTGCAGGTTGGATTGGTGATGAACGTCTTACAGAAATATACTATTTAGGTGCGTTAACATTTTTATTTATACCAGTAACGGCATTGTTACGTGGTACTTTTCAAGGGAATTTTGTGATGAAACCTACTGCTTTTTCTCAACTAGCTGAACAGTTGTTTCGAGTAACGATTATCATTACTTCAGCAATAGTCATTGCCGAAAGTGGAAAGCCTATTTATACGATAGGAAGGGCTGCTGTTTTTGCCTCCATAATCGGGTTAATTGTTGCGACTATTGTTTTAGCTTGGTTTTTTTGGCGTGATAAGCCATTTCATATAGAAAAGCGACCTTATTCCATGCGTCATTATGTACATACGATTATTACTATTGGTATTGTTGCTACGTTAAACCATATGGTGTTACTTTTATTACAGTTTGCAGATACATTTACGTTATTTCCGAGTCTTTTAAAGGGTGGTTATTCTCAGCTCATGGCAATGGAGGCTAAAGGTGTGTTTGATCGAGGGCAACCGCTTATTCAGATTGGTACGGTACTTGGATCATCGTTTGCATTGGCTCTAATGCCATCTATTTCGACGAGAAAATTAACGGAACAGCCGCAAATCTTTTACCCTTATATTCGTGGGGCGATGCTATTTAGCATTTATTTAGCAACAGGTGCGACGGTCGGGCTAATAGCTATTTTTCCTGAAGTAAATCAAGCTCTGTTTCAAGATCAACAAGGCCACGCTGCGTTACGTCTGTTAATGGTTGCGGTTTTATTGAGCTCACTTGCCATTACAGCTGCATCTATTTTACAAGGATTAGGATATATAAAACGTGTTGCTTTACTTATATTACTAGCATTTTTCATGAAATGGATTGGCAATCTATGGCTTGTCCCATCAATAGGGATATTTGGCAGCTCCTTTGCTACAGTGCTCGCTTTACTCGTGTTTAGTGTGATTGCTTTAACAGAGCTACGGCGAAAGCTACCATTATTACAACTTTTAAGAAACGTACAATGGAAGGCGTTGCTACTTGCTACTTTCGTTATGGTTAGTTATTTATGGATAGTGAAATGGGTAGCGCATCCTTGGCTTGCACCTACAAGAGTGGCATCGTTTCTATTTGTTGTTTTCCTATCTATTACAGGCGCTACTGTATACGGGTATTGCTTAATAAGACTAAAAGCTTTTACGGAACAACAATTGCAAATGCTCCCATCGCGACTTTCTTTACGATTCATTCGCAAGCAGCGTTATCGATAAAGGTAGCGAAATGAGGAAGCTTACACCAATGAGGTTTTTATCAATTACCGCTTTAAAATTAGAAAAGACGAGCTGGACAAGTCTACATGGGAGGTAACTGCATCCACAACATTTCAGGATTTACTCGTCTAAGCAAAACTACGTCCATAAAAGGATGGTGATAAGCCAAGTTTTTCTAAGACGATAAGAAAGTATAAAAATTAGATGCTTTGAGGTAAGAAAATAACAGAGTAAGCCACGTCCGGCTCCAGCGCCCAGCAACTAGGCGACTTCACGAAGTCTCCCTACGATAAGCCACCATCGGTTCGTGCTAAATAGGAAGGCCGACTAAAGACGGGCTTGCCGGAGGGCGCCGGCATACTCCTGTTTCAGGAGCATGGTTCCTAAAAATTTAGTGGATTCGTTCCACTCGCTACGTTGCTAAACGGGCACCCCCGAGCATTTGTTCGCTAAGGCTACGAACTAGTTTCATGGGGGAAGAAACAACCCTCATTCAATAAAAATTCACTTTATAACTCAGGAAGGAGCTAGCTATGAACAAAATCGAAATTATTGGTCTTGGTGCAGGAGACTTGGATCAGTTACCTTTAGGTATTTATAAAAAGCTTTGTAATTTAGACAAGTCCGTGTACGTCCGCACGCTGGATCATCCTGTTGTTCAAGCATTGCAAGCAGAAGGTGTGAGCTTCCATTCCTTTGATACAATTTATGAGGAAGAAGAACAGTTTACTAATGTATACCATCGTATTGTTGCAATTATTTTAGAAAAAGCGAAAATAGAACAGGTTATCTATGCTGTGCCTGGACATCCCATGCTTGCGGAAAAGACCGTACAAATCTTGCTGGATTCCGAATGTGAGGTAGAAATCATCGGTGGAAGCAGTTATTTAGATGATCTATTTACCGCATTAAAAATAGATCCTATTGATGGATTTCAATTTCTTGATGCAACATCTTTCAAGCGTCAAGATATAAGCTATCACAATCACCTCGTGTTTTCGCAAGTGTATGACCAAATAATTGCTTCTGAAGTAAAACTGACATTGTTAGAGGACTTACCTGCAGACTATCCAATTACCATTATTGATGCAGTAGGAAGCGCTCGGGAAAAAATAGTAGAAGTTCCTTTAGAAGAATTAGATCGCACGGTTGACGTTAGTAATTTAACAAGTGTCTATGTCCCACCCGCACCGGAGCATTTATTACATCATACGTTTGCAAATTTACGCCAAGTGATCCATACGTTAAGAGGGCCTGATGGATGCCCGTGGGATCAGAAGCAGACACATGAAAGTCTGCGAGAATATGCTATTGAAGAAGTGTATGAGCTCATTGACGCGATTGACCAACAAGATGACGAAGGGATTATTGAAGAATTAGGTGACGTACTGCTACAAGTTATGCTACACAGTCAAATTGGGGAAGATGAAGGTTATTTTACGATAGATGATGTCATTCGAAACCTTACGGAAAAAATGATTCATCGTCATCCACATGTCTTTCAAAATGAATCTGTTTACAATGCAGATGAAGTCGTAAAGAATTGGGAGCAATTAAAAAAGGATGAAAAAGGAGAGACAAGAGCATCTGCGTTAGATGGTATTGCAAAGCATTTACCATCACTTGCACGGGCGTATCAATTACAAAAAAGAGCAGCAAAAGTAGGGTTTGATTGGCATTCTCTACAAGGTGCCTATGATAAATTACAAGAGGAGCTAGAAGAATTTAAGGTAGCTATAAAAAAAGGAAATGCACATGAACAAGAGAAGGAGTTTGGCGATATATTATTTGTTCTAGCGAATATAGCAAGGTATTATAAAATAAACCCAGAAGTAGCCTTACATCATACGAATGAAAAATTTATTTTGCGTTTTTCCTATATGGAACAAGCATTAAAAGATCGTCAGCGTTCCATTCAAGAAGTAACTTTAGAAGAGATGAATGAATTATGGGAAGAGGCGAAAGAAAAGGAGTAAAACAATGCGTCTAGACAAATTTTTAAAAGTATCTCGTTTAATTAAGCGTCGTACGTTAGCCAAGGAAGTAGCTGATCAAGGTAGAATTACGGTAAATGGTAATCAATCTAAAGCGGCTACGACATTAACGGTAGGCGATGAGCTTGTTATTCGCTTTGGGCAAAAGGTAGTTACACTGCGTATTGATAATTTACGAGAAACAGTGAAAAAAGAGGAAGCCCAATCCATGTATACCATTATAAAAGAAGAAAAAATTACGAATTAAAAAGTTCTATACTTGTCCCTCCTATCATAAACTACTATGGATAAGGAGGGTGTTTTTTGCGATGAACTATTATGAGAATAAAGAGCATATACCACGTGTTACTACAGATCATACGGTAAAAATGAATAATCGTAAAAATTTGGAAATTACAGGTGTGAAAGAAGTGGATAGCTTTGATAATGAAGAATTTTTACTGGAAACAGTAATGGGTTATTTAATTATACGTGGGCAAAATTTACAGCTGAAAAATCTAGATGTTAATGATGGTTCTGTTGTTATCAAAGGGAAAATTTACGAGCTTTCTTATATTGATGAACAGCAGGAGAAGGCTAAAGGGTTCTTTAGCAAGTTATTTAAATGAGTTTAAGTACGCAGCTTGTAACAATGTTATCTATGATTGCAGGTGGCTTGTCTACGGGTGTCATGCTAGACACCTTTCGTAGGTTCTCTCCTTATTGGAGAAATAGGAAGATCATGATTTATGTAATGGAAGTAGGGTTTTGGACCTCACAAACATTATTGCTTTTTTATATTTTATTTTTGGTTAATGGTGGAGAGATAAGGTTATATATTGTACTAGCATGTCTACTAGGTTTTTCAATGTATCAAGCGATACTCTCCAATTATTATAAGAAGTTACTGGAGCATTTCATACGAATTGCGCTCTCTATCTATCGTTTTTTTTCACGACTTATACAAGTCTTCATTATTTCACCGATAAAAGGAATTGTAATGGTTATTTATACAGTATTTATATGGGTTTTAAAACTGATTCTCTCTCTGCTACTTTTCGTTTTAACGGTGATTGTAACGCCAATCCAATGGTTACTAAGAGGAGTCTACCAGTTGCTACCTAAAAAAGTTCAAGGAATTCTATTACAAATAGCAGGATTTTATAGTACAATAAAGAATAACTTAAGTAAGGTTTGGGAGAAAATTCGCTGGAAGAGGAGGTAATAGGTATTGACTACAAGTAAACAAAGTGTAAGAAAACTGGATTCGAATTACATGCAACAATACGATGCCTATGTAGAAAGGCAAAATCGAAAAAAGCGACGTTTAATTCGACGTTTGGTGTTATTTGGAGTTATTACTCTCGTTATTCTTGGCGGTATGACTACATATCATATCCAGCAGCGCTCTCTTTATGCGGAAAAGACAGACGAATATGAAAATCTACAAGCAGAATTGACGGATTTGAGAAAAGAACAAAAAAATCTGAAACAAGAAGCAGAGCGTTTAAAAAATGAGGATTATGTACTAGAAATAGCGAGAACAAACTATTTCTTATCTAAAGAGGGCGAATTAATTTTTAAAGTTCCTGATAAAGAACCATCTTATTGACACACTTTCGTCAGCTTGGCTATAATATAATAGTAAGCTGATGATACATCATCGGTGGTTACTATTATTAGTTTCCTAAAAATTCTAAGGAGGAGCATTTTTTTTATGTCAATTGAAGTAGGCAGCAAGCTGCAGGGTAAGGTAACTGGTATCACTAATTTTGGAGCCTTTGTAGAAATCGAAAGAGGAACAACCGGACTTGTTCATATTAGTGAGGTTGCCGACAACTATGTGAAAGACATTAATGAACATCTTTCTGTTGGCGATGAAGTAAAGGTGAAAGTCATTAACGTAGAGAAGGACGGAAAAATTGGTCTATCGATTAAAAAAGCGGTAGATAAGCCAAAACCAAAACGTCAACGAGATAACCGTGAACGGGTTGAATCTTTTGAGTCAAAAATGAATCGTTTTTTAAAAGACTCTGAAGATCGCCTTGCCTCTTTGAAGAAGCACACGGAATCCAAACGCGGGGGTCGAGGTGCTAAAAGGGGATAGCAGTTGCTGTCTAAAAAAGATAATGCTCTATAAATAAAATTTATTCTGAATGCGTACCTTAAATGCAAAGTGGAATACACGGCGCCTTTTGTTACCTGTTATTAGTTGTCGAAAAAGGCGCTTTTGCTATACGAAAAAAACAGAGATTAACGTTGAGTTAATCTCTGTTTTTTTATCGTTTTGATATTTGTTACATCATTATTATTTTAATGGCGGTGGAGGGGATCGAACCCCCGACCTCACGGGTATGAACCGTACGCTCTCGCCAGCTGAGCTACACCGCCAAATAAGTCAACATGGAATATAATACAGCAGGTTCGTCTCTCTGTCAACTCCTTTTTTAAAAAGATAAGAAAGGATAAAAATTAGATGCTTTGGTATAAGGAAATAACAGAATAAGCCACGTCCGGCTTAAGCGCCCAGAAACTAGGCGATTTCACGAAGTCTCCCTACGATAAGCCACCATCGGTTCGTGCTAAATAGGAAGGCCGACTAAAAACGGGCTTGCCAGAGGGCGCCGGCATACGCCTGTTTTAGTGGCATGATTCCTAAAACTTTAGTTGATTCGTTCCACTGCTACGTTGCTAAACGAGCGCCCTGAGCCTTTGTTCTTTGTTTTTACCCATTCTTTTGTGTAACCATCTTATCTCCTATATTTTCGCAAATATTTTTCAAATTGTTACAAGAAGGGATATGTTGTGAATGATTGCTCTTGTCTTGTCAAAAAGGGTGTCTCCTCCATCAATCATGAATAAAAGCGAACGAAACAGTTGCATTCTTCCTAACGCTTGTTCGTGTTGAATCCTGTTTAAACCGTAAAAAGTAGTCGAACGATTTTTTTACAAGCTCTGAAGTTTTGACAAAAACAGTTCGCATATTGTGGTTAAATATGATTTACAGAGAGGGAGTGGTGGTTATGATGGAATCAATGTCAAGGTTACAGCCTAAAGCACTAATAGCTCAACAGGCAAGTCAGTGGGACAAGCTGAGGAGTCTACTTTACGCAAAGCTGAAAATGGTTTTAGTGGATAGAGGCTGGTTATTTTACATGATTGGGTTTTTATTAGGCCGGGCAGTTATTTTATCAGCTGTTTCGCCATTTGCGGTAGCTTTCTTAGCGACGATGTGGCTTGTCTATAAGGAAAAAGCGGCTAAAGCTATGATAGCCGTACTAATAGGTGCTTTGAGCTATTCTGTAGACCATGGAATTTTTACAGCTTTAGGGTTATTTGTTTTTCTGTTTTTAGCAGGACTATTTAAACAAGCAAAAAATCAACAGTTACTCATACCGTTTTTTGTATTTCTTGCTTCTGTAAGTACACGAATTTTTCAATATTCGATAGAACAGCAGTTGGCAGCATATGAATGGATGCTTGTGTTCGTAGAAGGGGTGTTAGGGACGGTTCTCGTTTTAATATTTATGCAGAGTATGCCGTTATTATCACCAAAAAGGTATAATCCAGCGTTAAAAAACGAAGAAATTGTCTGTATGATTATTCTCCTTGCTTCCATTCTTACAGGAACGATTGGTTGGACGCTTTATGGAGCAGCTGTGGAGCAGGTACTCGCTCGTTATTTTGTACTTATTCTTGCTTTTGTTGGTGGAGCAGCTGTAGGATCGACGGTTGGAGTGGTAACAGGATTGATTTTGTCACTTGCCAATGTTGCCAATTTATATCAAATGAGTCTATTAGCATTTTCAGGACTTTTAGGAGGATTATTAAAAGAGGGAAAAAAACCTGGTGTAGCCATTGGGTTATTTGTTGGAACGTTCTTAATTGGTATTTATGGGAATATGACAGCGCTTATCCCTTCCATCATAGAGACGTCGATGGCAGTTGTCCTCTTTCTACTTACACCAGCAGGCTGGTTTAAAAAGCTGTCTCGGCTTATTCCAGGGACGGAGGAGTATACAAATGAACAAGAACAATATTTACAAAAAGTTCGCAACGTAACAGCCCAACGGGTGGAGCAGTTTTCTGGTGTTTTTCAAGCGTTATCGAATAGTTTTGCAAGTGCCGATTCGCATTTAGAAGATGAGCAGGAGATAAGGCGAGAAACGGACTATTTTCTAAGTCAAGTTACGGAAAAATCATGTCAGAATTGTTTTATGAAAGAAAGGTGCTGGCAAAAGGAGTTTGATAAAACGTACAGCTTAATGGAATTGCTAAAGGAAGGGTTACAAGAAGGAGGGAAACCGCCAAAAACAACCATAAGGGAATTTGAAAATTTTTGCGTAAAGCCACAAAAAGTATTGGATGCCATGAAGGAAGAGGTATCGTATTTTGAAGCAAACCAAAAGTTAAAACAACAAGTATTAGAAAGCAAGAAGTTAGTCGCTGATCAATTGCAAGGGGTCTCGGAGGTGATGGAAGATTTTGCGAAAGAAATTTTAAAAGAACGCGAGCACCATGAGCAACAGGAAATGCAAATTATACATGCATTAAAGCAATTAGGAATGGAATTAGAGAAACTGGAGATTTACAGTTTGGAAAAAGGCAATGTAGACATTGAAATGACATTAACATTTTATGAATATCGTGGGGAAGGTGCCAAACTAATAGCACCTGTTTTATCGGATATTTTATCTGAAGTAATCGTTGTGAAGCAAGAAGAAATTGCGCCATTTCCAAATGGTTATAGTTACTTGGCGTTTGGAACAGCGCGAGAGTTTGTAGTAGAAACAGGTGCTGCTAATGCGGCAAAAGGAGGTGGACTTATATCTGGGGATAGTTACACTACGATAGAATTAGGCGCTGGAAAGTATGCGATGGCAATTAGTGATGGCATGGGAAATGGTGCTCGTGCGCAGGAAGAAAGTGTGGAAACGTTAAGGCTTCTGCAACAAATATTGCAGACAGGTATACCTGAAAAAGTAGCCATTAAATCCATTAATTCAATTTTATCTTTACGTTCGACCGAAGAAATGTTTGCAACGCTGGATTTAGCCGTCATAGATTTGCACAATGCATATGTACAATTTTTAAAAATTGGTTCTTCACCAAGCTTCGTGAAGCGAGGAAATGAATTATTAAAAATTGAAGCAAGCAATTTACCGATGGGGATTATCCAGGAATTTGATGTTGATATCGTTGGTGAGCAGTTGCTTCCTAATGATCTGTTAATTATGATGAGTGACGGTATTTTTGAAGGTCCTAAACATATTGAAAATACGGATATATGGCTAAAGCGTAAAATTCGTGACATGCGCACAAACGATCCACAGGAAATAGCTGACTTGATTTTAGAAGAGGTGATTCGTACAAGAGGTGGAGAAATTGAGGATGATATGACGGTCGTTGTTGCTAAGGTAAAGAAGAATACACCTAGGTGGGCTGGAGCACCTCTCTATTCTGTATCCTCCTAGTGCCAATATGACACAAATCTGGGGGGGAGGAAAGAAAATGCGCTTACGGCTTGCTGCTGCTTCCTAACATTGCCTTCCATCTATCATAATCGCTAGCCATTTATGTATAGAGAAGCGGAAAGATGGCGATGATGGTACTGAAAAGTTGGGAGGTAGTTGGATTGAAAAAAGGCACTTTAAAACAAATATTACTTATTACAGATGGTTGTTCCAACAAAGGGGAGGATCCGGTTGCAGTAGCTTCAATCGCGCAACAACAAGGGATTACTGTTAATGTAATTGGCATATTAGATGATGGACATGCAGAACAAGATGAAAGTTTGCAAGAAGTAGAAGATATAGCTTTGTCTGGTGGGGGTGTTAGTCAGCTTGTTTACAAGCAATCTCTGTCGCAAACTGTGCAATCTGTTACCAAGCAAGCAATGACGCAAACAATGCAAGGATTTGTTAATAAAGAATTGGAGCAAATATTAGGTAAGGGCCAATCCATGGAAGATCTTGAACCAGAAAAACGTGGAGAAATTATGGAAGTAGTAGAGGATATGGGTGAGACTTGTGATCTAGAAGTGCTTGTTTTAGTAGATACAAGTGCAAGTATGTATGATAAGCTACCTACTGTAAAAGAAGCATTAATGGATTTATCCATCAGTTTAAATGCACGAATAGGACGAAATCGGTTTGCCATTTACCGCTTCCCTGGAAAACGAAAACAAATGGAAAGGATATTAGATTGGTCTCCAGCATTAGATAGCATTTCTTCTATCTTTCCTAAATTAACAAGTGGCGGAGTCACTCCGACTGGACCTGCTATTCGAGAAGCAATGTATCAATTTGGTAAGAAGAGCTTACGGAGGGGCTTTAAGTATGAAGATGAACAGCCAGGAATGGAAGAAGCTTGATAATGACATTCGTCCAGGGATAAAGCTGCGCGGCAAATGGCATGGAAAAACATATCTTATTCAAAGAAAGCTTGGCGCTGGAGCCATTGGCGTTGTATATCTTTGTGTTTCTAATGGGAAGCAGGCCGCATTAAAAATTAGTGATAAACGTTCATCTATGACGGTAGAAGTAAATGTACTTCGGTCATTGGCAAAGGTCCAAGGAAATCGGCTTGGGCCTTCTTTATTAGATGTAGATGATTGGGCGTCACCACAAGGAATATGCTATTCTTTTTATGTGATGGAATATTTGCACGGAGAGCCACTAATTAGCTACGTTCAGCGAAGGGGACAAGCATGGATTGGTGTTTTTATGCTACAACTTTTAGATGCTTTACAAGAATTGCATCAAAGCGGTTGGGTGTTTGGGGATTTAAAAGCTGATAACTTGCTTGTTGTCTCCTCTCCTCCAAAAGTTCGTTGGGTTGATGTTGGTGGAACAACCCAAATAGGGAGATCCATTAAGGAGTACACAGAATTTTATGATCGTGGCTATTGGGGCTTAGGGACTAGAAAAGCAGAGGCAAGCTATGACTTATTTGCGTTTACAATGGTTTTTTTACATGTATATTATCCAAATCAATTTGCAAAAGAATCCTCTCCACAAAAACAGTTGTTTCGCAAAATTGATAGTGTAAAAGAGCTAGCACCGTATCGTATGGTTTTAAAGAAAGCGCTTGTTGGAAACTATCATACGAGTAAGCAGATGAAAAATGACTTATTAAAAATAATTTATACTACAGAACGAAAAAATATGCGTGCTCATCAACAACATGGACAGCAAACAAATTCATCCTCCTTATTTATCGATATAGGAGGCATATCCGCACTGGCAATCATTTATTATGCAGTTTCTTTGCTTTTTCAGTAACAAGTATTGTGATAGGATTACATTATACGTTAAAAAAAGAATCCGCGTTTGTTGGAGATGGACAAATGGAAGAAAAAGTGCGACAGTTTATGAAGCGACATCAGTTATTCACGAAAGGAGCAACGATTTTAGTCGGTGTCTCTGGAGGGCCAGACTCTATGGCATTATTGCATTATTTAAACACGATGAAGGAAAGTTGGGGGTTCCGAGTTGTTGCCATAACCGTTGATCATCAGCTTCGAGGGGAAGAATCATTAGCAGATGTATCTTATGTCAAACATATCTGTGAACAATGGCAAATTGAATGTGTTTCTACGTCTGTCAATGTTCCTGCTTGGAAACAAAAAAATAAACAAGGAACACAAATAGCCGCAAGAACGTTACGCTATACTGTATTTAAGGAGCAAATGGAGAAGTTTAAGGCAGATTATTTAGCGTTAGGCCACCACGGCGATGATCAAATTGAAACGATGGTGATGCGCCTTGTTCGTTCGGCTGATGTTCAAAGTTTTAAAGGGATACCTGTTAAACGTTCCTTTTCTAATGGTTGGATTGTGCGACCGCTTCTTTGTGTAACAAAAGGTGACATATGGGACTATTGTCAAGCGCATCAGATTGTACCGCGACTAGATCCTTCTAACGAAGAAACGGTATACACACGTAATTATGTCAGGCAGCATATTGTACCAATGTTAAAACAAAAAAATAGCAACTTACATACAACTGTGCAACATTTAAGTGAAACATTAGCTATTGACGGCGCTTATATTTTGCAAGAAGCAAAAAAAATGGTAGACGCTGTTGTATGTTTTGATTCAGCAAGGCTACAATTATCATTTGAAATTCATGCGTTTAAAACGTATGCATTTGCTTTACAAAGACGTGCCTATCATCTAATATTAAACTATCTGTATGTGGATGTTCCTGACAGTTTGTCTTATGTACATGAAGAGCAATTTTTGGCATTGATTTACCATCAAACGGGCAATGCACAGATCGATTTCCCCGCTGGACTAAAAGTAGAGAAGTCCTACGATCAAATAAGGTGTTACTTTCGTGATGACCTTTCTAGCTCATCATCATATCATAAGTTAATAAGTATCCCAGGGCAAACAATTTTACCTGATGGCTCCGTGATGTATGCTGAATGCGGTGAAGCGGTAACGGAACAAACGAAGTATAGCCTTACCATTCCCGTTAATCAGGTAGCACTTCCATTACATATAAGAACCCGAAAACAAGGCGATAAAATGCGTGTAGCCGGGTTAAACGGAAGGAAGAAACTAAAGGATATTTTCATTGATGCAAAAGTGCCTCGTCATCAACGAGCAACATGGCCGTTAGTGACAGATAATGACGGGGAAATTCTATGGTTAGTCGGTTTGCGAAAAGCAGCCGTTGCAAAACCTCAGATGAATACCTCACAAATACAATTATATTTTCAAGATGGCAACAGGTAGGAGGAGCAGGATATATGCATAATGATATTAAAGAAGTGTTAATATCACAGGAGGAAATTGCAAATAAGTGTAAAGAATTAGGGGAACAATTAACGAGGGAGTATGATGGCAAGTTTCCACTAGCTATCGGTGTGTTAAAAGGTGCTATGCCGTTTATGTCCGATATTTTACGCTATACAGAGACGTATTTAGAGATGGATTTTATGGATGTCTCTAGCTATGGCAAAGAAATGCGTTCTTCTGGTGAAGTAAAGATTGTTAAAGACCTTGATACAAAGGTGGAAGGACGCGATTTGCTTATCATCGAAGACATTATCGATAGCGGTTTAACTTTACGTTATTTAGTGGATTTATTTAAATATCGCAAGGCTAATTCTGTTAAAATTGTTACATTATTAGATAAGCCGACAGGAAGAACTGCGGACATCAAAGCGGACATGATTGGTTTTGAAGTGCCTAATGAATTTGTTGTAGGCTATGGGTTAGACTACCAAGAGAAATATAGAAACTTGCCTTATATTGGTGTGTTAAAGCCAGAAGTATATGGTGGGGAATAAAAATTTACCACCAAAGTAGTTGTAGCATAGGAAGATTTAGACAAGGTTACGTAGTGTACAACAATACCAAATGCTTGAATGGATCTACGAATAGGAAACCATGATGGTTTGTAGTTAGTTAGCTGTTAAGTTTTTGAAAAATTTGCAGACAAATGTCTTTCTTTTCTAATCAAACGAATGAAAGAAGTTTATCGTATAAGAAACTACAAATTTTATCTTCATAAGGGCTTGGCGACAAACCGTGTTTTCTAAATATCTTTATAGTATAAGCAACCAATACAAGGTGACGGTAAACTCCGACAAAATGAAGTTTCCGTTTATCCTATTTTTAAGGTAAATTAGTTGTATTCCAACTTTTTAGTATGGTACGATGTAATATAGTTTTTCCCCGCTTGGGAGGAGGTAAGCAATGAGCCGGATATTTCGGAATGCAGTTTTCTGGATAGTGATTGTCCTTGTGATTATTTCGGTTATTTCACTGTTCAGTGGGCAAAATGAAGAAGCAAAAGAATATAATGTTAAGCAATTTATGGATGCTTTAAATAATGGTGAGATTAAAGAAATGACCATGCAACCAGCTAACGGTATTATTCGTTACGAAGGTGTATTAGAAGACGAAGAAAAGCCGTTTGTTGCGCAAGTTCCAGATAATACAGATATTATTTCTTCCATTACGGAACAAGCAAATGAACAAAGTGACCTTTTTGTAGAAGAAGAAGAGCAACCGAGTATGTGGGTAACGCTTTTAACTACAATGATTCCGTTTTTAATCATTGGACTTCTCTTTTTCTTTATACTTAGTCAAGCCCAAGGTGGAGGCGGCGGCGGTCGCGTTATGAACTTTGGGAAGAGTAAGGCAAAAATGTATAGTGAAGATAAAAAGAAAGTTCGCTTTAAAGATGTAGCGGGTGCTGATGAAGAGAAACAAGAACTAGTAGAGGTAGTTGACTTTCTAAAAGATCCAAGAAAATTCTCTGCTGTTGGTGCTAGAATTCCGAAAGGTGTACTTTTAGTGGGACCTCCAGGAACTGGTAAAACATTATTAGCACGTGCCGTAGCAGGAGAAGCTGGTACACCCTTTTTCTCTATAAGTGGTTCAGACTTTGTGGAGATGTTTGTTGGTGTTGGTGCTTCGCGTGTACGTGATTTGTTTGAAAACGCAAAAAAGAATGCTCCTTGTATCATTTTTATAGACGAAATAGACGCAGTTGGTAGACAGCGTGGAGCGGGCCTTGGCGGTGGTCATGATGAGCGTGAACAAACTTTAAACCAATTGCTTGTAGAGATGGATGGTTTTGGTGCTAACGAAGGGATTATCATTATGGCAGCAACGAACCGTGCTGACATTTTAGATCCTGCTTTATTACGACCAGGCCGTTTTGATCGACAAATTATGGTAGACCGTCCAGATGTGAAGGGACGTAAAGAGGTTTTAGAAGTACATGCTAGAAACAAGCCGCTAGCGGAGGATGTTGATTTAAAAACAATTGCTATGCGTACGCCTGGTTTTTCAGGTGCTGATTTGGAGAACTTACTAAATGAAGCAGCATTAGTAGCAGCAAGACGAGACAGTAATAAAATTGAAATGCTTGATGTGGATGAAGCAATAGACCGCGTTATTGCGGGACCTGCTAAGAAAAGCAGAGTGATTTCTGAAAAAGAGCGAGACATTGTAGCGTATCATGAAAGTGGGCATACCGTTATCGGAATGGTTTTAGATGATGCGGATATCGTTCATAAGGTTACCATTGTACCACGTGGCCAAGCGGGCGGTTATGCGGTCATGTTACCTAAGGAAGACCGTTACTTTATGACGAAACCAGAGCTTTTTGACAAAATAACAGGTCTTTTGGGTGGTCGTGTAGCGGAAGAAGTTATCTTCGGAGAAGTAAGTACTGGAGCTCATAACGACTTTCAGCGAGCAACAGCTATCGCTCGTAAGATGATTACCGAGTACGGTATGAGTGATCGGATTGGACCTTTACAGTTTACTTCTGGCGGTGGTCAAGTATTTTTAGGTCGCGATCTTAGCAATGATCAACAGTATAGTGATGCAATAGCGCACGAGATTGATCAAGAAATGCAAAACTTTATTAATTACTGTTATGATCGTGCGAAAGCAATTCTTACCGAGCATAAAGATAAGCTTGAATTGATTGCTAAAACTTTACTTGAAGTGGAAACACTAGATGCAAAACAAATAAAATCATTATTTGAAAAAGGCGTCCTTCCTGAACCGGAAGAAGATGATATGAAAGTGAATATTAAACCAAAAGATGAAGCGCCAGAGACGTATGAACAGGCAAAGGAAAAAGCACTAAATAAACAACAAGAGAAAAAAGAAGATATCACAACGGATAATAAGCCACCTACACGTCCTAATGATGATACAACATCAAAAGAGCAAAAACCTTCATCTTTGGATGAAATAACAACGGACAATAAACCTTCATCAGAAGATGATGAAAAGTAACCGGAACAACTCCCTGCTATAACTTTGGTTAAAGTGGGGAGTTGTTTTATGCTATGAGGGAGTATGAGATTTGAAGTATTCAAGCTGGCATGTGGGATACTATCTAAACAAACATGCTAATTAATTAATAAACGCTAGCACTTGTAAACGGACAATGGAGCATTTTTAAATATTTTAAGTTATAGAACCTCTACATATTCATAGCAAAATAAATGTGGTATATTAAAAATCAGTTAGAAAAAGTTGGCTTGCCAACAAGTCTTTTTGGCGAAGCTATTGTTTTTCTTATACTACAAACAATAAAGTTTTATACTTTCCTATAGGAACAAAGGAACTAGGAAGAGTTTGAACAAAGAGAGGTTTGGAACCATATGTTACTTGTACTAGATGTTGGGAATACAAATACCGTATTGGGGGTCTTTGAAGGAGAAAATTTAAAGCACCAATGGAGAATTAAAACGGATCGACATAAAACAGAGGATGAATACGGCATGTTAATGCAATCCCTGTTTGCTTACAAAGGCATTTCTAATTCCGATATATCCGGAGTCATTATTTCTTCTGTCGTACCGCCAATTATGTACGCGTTAGAAAAGATGTGCAAGGACTATTTTCAAATAGAACCGATGATTATTGGGAAGGAACCTGTACATAATTATTTAAAAATGCAGTATCCCAATCCGAAAGAAATTGGGGCAGATCGAATTGTTAATGCAGTAGGCGCTATAGAAGAATATGGCGCACCACTTATCATTATTGATTTTGGGACAGCAACTACTTACTGCTATATAAATGAAAAAAAAGAATATTATGGCGGCGTCATTACTCCTGGCTTAAATGTGGCAATGGAAGCCTTGTACAATAGAGCTTCAAAATTACCAAAAATTGAAATACAAGCACCGCCCCATGTTATTGGAACATCTACTGTAGAAGCTATGCAATCTGGGGTTGTTTATGGATATGTAGGACAAGTAGATGGAATCGTTCGCCGTATGGAAATAGAAATGAATACGAGTACAACAGTTATTGCAACTGGCGGTTTAGCAGCTTTGATAGCTAATGAATCAGAAGTCATTCATCAAGTTGATCCATATTTAACCTTAAAAGGTTTGCGAATAATTTATGATAGGAATAAAGATTCTAATAATAATTTCTAAATCGTCTACGATAGGTGTCTATAAAGCCTTAACTTGATGAGATGGGTTATACATTTTTGCTGTTCACTAAGATGGTTGATTTACTAATGTATCCTGAATATAGGTTGCTGTAAGACTACTACTTCAAATATAGGGAAATGGAAATAACAGCATGGCAACTGGGGTATAAACGGACCGTCTACTGATCTTATTATTTACACAAGAAGGGAGAAAAGACTTGTGAAAGACTTTATTATAAAAGCAACGGCTTATAATGGAATGGTGCGTGCTTATGCAGCGCTTTCTACAAATACAGTGGAAGAGGCACGTCAACGGCATGATACATGGGCAACTGCCTCGGCTGCTCTAGGAAGAACACTTACAATTACTGGTATGATGGGTGCTATGTTAAAAGGGGAGGATTCTATTACTACAAAGGTGATGGGAACGGGCCCTTTAGGAGCAATCATTGCTGATGCAGATGCAAAAGGACATGTTCGTGGCTATGTAATGAATCCGCATGTAGATTTTGAACTAAATGAAAAAGGGAAACTAGATGTTGCTAGAGCAGTTGGGAAAGAAGGAAGCATTAGTGTTATAAAAGATTTAGGCTTAAAAGATTATTTTACAGGAGAAGTTCCAATTATTTCCGGGGAAATAAGCGAGGATTTTACCTATTATTTTGCAAATTCCGAGCAAAATCCTTCAGCTGTTGGGGCTGGTGTTTTAGTTAATCCTGATCATAGTATTTTAGCAGCTGGAGGATTTATTGTACAGCTTATGCCTGGAGCTAGTGATGAAGTTATTCAACAGCTAGAAGAGCAAATTCAATCTTTTCCACCGATTTCTTCCCTTATCCGCGAAGGAAATACACCAGAGCAAATTTTGCAACGTTTATTTAGAGGTCAGGAAATTAAAATACATGAATCATTACCGATGGAATTTCACTGTAGATGTTCTAAAGAACGTGTTGAGCGAGCTATTCAAGGTCTTGGGGAAGCGGAAATCCAAAGTATGATAGAAGAAGATCATGGAGCTGAAGCAAGCTGCCATTTTTGCAATAAGACGTATCAGTTTGCAGAAGAAGATTTGCGTCTTTTAAAGCAAAGCTTGAGTGAAAATTAAGTTTTTATAATAAAATAAGAAAGTATAAAATGAGGTGCTTGGGGATAAGGAAACACCGAATAGCCACGTCCGGCTTCATCGCCCAGCAACTGGGCAACTTCACGAAATCACCCTACGATAAGCACCTTCGCTTACATTGTCTGCTTCGTGACTAAAATGAATGTGGGAGGAATAATCCCCTCCCATAGTCATTGGGTAGATTCATCTTAGCTTACATATGAAGTGCTTCTAAATCTAACTTTTTAGAATTAGGAATGTATGCTAGATATGTCTAAGTGGGAGATAATAGTACATAGGAGAAGAATCACAGTTAATGGAAGATGTACGTAACTATCACATTTTGGAAGTATTAGAGAAAAACACAACTTTTTAGCTGTACATTGACGGATTATTACTATAAACCATGCAAAAACCCTCACTAGTCATGTTCCGCGTTATTCCAATGAGGTCAAGAACTTTCTCTTCAACATGAAAATATCATTATGTACAAATAAATTCCGTTTATATTCTATAGATTGTACGCTTTCGTTGCTAAGCAAAAATTGGTAGTGAAGCAAGTCCTATTTAATTGAATATTCAGTTTATAATAGGGGGAATAACGCATGTCAAAGAAGTTAATGTTAGGTATAATTGTCCTATTGTTAGTAACAAATATCGCCACTTTGTTCGTATGGAACCAAGAAGAAGTAGATATTGAAACAGGTAATGGCAAGAAGTATAAAAATAACGAAGCTGCAGCCACCGTTAATGGAGAAGAAATAAGCATTGAGGAGTGGCGAAAGGCTTTACGTGATACATATGGTGAAGAACATTTAAAAGCGATGATTGATCGGGAAATTGTAAGCCAATTAGCGAACGAAAGAGACATTTCCATAAGTGATAAAGTGATTGAAAGAGAGATATCTCTGTTGCTTGCTATGCAAGGTGTTCTAACCGAATCAGAATATGAAGATTTGGAAGCGAAGTGGGAAAAGGATATTCGACATCGCTATCAGCTGGAGAGGTTATTAACAGAAGATGTTTCGGTATCGGATGATACGATGAAAGAGCATTATGAAACATATGGCGAGCAATATAATTTTACAGCTTCGATGCAACTGTCCCATATTATTGTAAAAGAAATGAAAACTGCTGAGAAGGTATACAATGAATTAGAACAGGGGGCGTCTTTTAATTTACTAGCCCAAGAGTATTCTGTCGATGAAGAAACGCGTGGGGTTGGAGGATATTTAGGGTATCTATCTACAGAAAGCCAATACTTTCCAGATAGTTACGAAGTGATTGTCAATAATTTGCAGGAGTTCTCTTATAGTGAACCTTTTGAGGTGGGAGGAGAGGTTGCGCTCATCTACCTTCATCGAAAACTGCCTTCAATAACCTTTACGTATGAAGAAATGAAACCGTATATAATGAGTGAATTAGCTTTACAGGAGAAGAAACAAACCTTAGAAGCTGATCCGCTGTGGGAAAGTCAGGATATTGAATGGATTTATTCTGAATAGAGTAGCTTAAGAAAAGCAAGGTATTTTTTAAGCCCAAATATCTATAGATTCAATTTGATTCGTTGACATTTTTTAAGGAACAGCGTAAATTAGTATTAAACTTATCGATTAACTAGGGATTAGGAGGCTGAAAAATGAAAGTTGCTCAAAGTGTAGCAGAATTAATTGGTGAGACTCCGATTGTGAAATTAAAAGGTATTGTAGATGAAAATAGTGCAGATATTTATGTGAAGTTGGAATTTATGAATCCAGGTAGCTCCGTAAAGGATCGAATTGCTTTAGCCATGGTGGAAGCTGCGGAACGAGAGGGCAAGTTAAAGCCAGGAGATACGATTATAGAGCCAACAAGTGGTAATACAGGGATAGGCTTAGCGATGGTTGCAGCTGCAAAAGATTATAAAGCAATCCTAGTTATGCCTGATACGATGAGTTTAGAACGTCGTAATCTTTTACGAGCTTATGGAGCAGAGCTTGTGCTAACTCCAGGAGCAGAAGGAATGAAGGGTGCTATTCATAAAGCAGAAGAGTTACAAAAAGCACATGGCTACTTTATGCCACAGCAATTTAATAATTTTGCAAACCCTGATATTCATGAAAGTACAACGGGTAAAGAGATCATCGCCCAAATGAGTGATGGATTAGATGCTTTTATTGCTGGTATTGGCACAGGAGGAACCATCACTGGAGCAGGAAAAGTTTTAAAAGAACATTTCGATCGTCTGCAAGTTTTTGCTGTTGAACCAGCGTCTTCAGCAGTTCTGTCTGGGGAAAAGCCTGGTCCCCATAAGATACAAGGAATAGGTGCAGGGTTTGTGCCAAGTATTTTAAATACAGAAATATATGATGATATATACCAAATTAAAAATGATGAAGCATATGAAGTTGCCCGCGAAGTTGCCACGAATAACGGCATTCTTGGAGGCGTTTCTGCAGGTGCAGCTATAGCCGCAGCAAAGAAAGTAGCCAAAAAGCTAGGAAAAGGAAAAAAAATATTGGCCATTTTTCCAGATAATGGGGAAAGGTATTTATCAACACCACTTTATCAATTTGGAGATGAAGATTAAGTAGTAGCGATCTCTGCCCAAGAAAAACCGGTACCAATGCTAGGTACTGGTTTTTTCGATTGCAATGAAGGACCAGAATAAGAAAAATTTATACCATGGTGATAAGGTAAGTTTTTTAATTGTAAATAACTAACATGTGTTTACATAACAATACGTTCAAACATAACGAAAATACGAACGTCAATCTTGCTTACGTAATATAAACAGGTCGCTTGCCAAAACATAGTATGATACGATAAGAGAAAAGGTAGAAAGAAGGACTGAAGAATGATGCGATTAATAACGAAAAAACAATCGTATGATTTAACGGATCGCACACTCATTATGGGTATAATAAACGTCACGCCGGATTCTTTTTCAGATGGCGGAAATTATAATACGGTTAAAAGTGCTATTGAACAAGCCGTAAAGCTGGAGAAAGATGGTGCACATATACTTGATATTGGCGGTGAATCTACACGACCTAATCACGAGCCGGTTTCTCAGGAAGAAGAAATTGCACGTGTGGTTCCTATTATTCGTGAAGTAAAGAAGCATGTCAGCATACCAATTTCGATTGATACATATAAAGCGGAGACTGCCAAAGCGGGATTAGATGCAGGTGCTGATATGATTAACGATGTGTGGGGTGCTAAACGAGAGCCAGACATTGCGAAAGTAGCTAAAATGTATAACGTTCCGATTATATTAATGCATAATCGAACGAACATGAATTATCAAGATTTAATTCCTGATATGCTCACGGATTTGGAAGAAAGCATAAATATTGCGCTAGATGCAGGCGTTTTACATGAACAAATTATTATCGATCCTGGTATTGGTTTTGCGAAGACGGCAGAACATAATCTACTCGTCATGAATCAATTAGAGCGTTTTTCCGAGCTAGGATATCCACTACTTTTAGGAACTTCTAGGAAACGATTCATAGGGCATATCTTGGATGAACCTCCACAAAATCGTGATATTGGTACAGGGGCAACAACTTGCATGGGAGTTATGAAAGGCGCTCAAATCATTCGGGTACATGATGTAAAAACAAATGGACAGCTTGCTAAAATGATGGATGCAATGCTTCATGTAAAAAGAGGTTGAGGATATGGATAAAATACTTTTACAACAACTGCAATTTTATGGTTTTCATGGATTGCTACCAGAAGAAAATAAATTAGGGCAACGTTTTCAAGTGGACGCTACGCTCTATCTAGATTTAAGCAAGCCTGGAAACAGTGACGATATGAATGATTCGATTCACTACGGGCAAGCCTATGAATATATTAGGGAAATTGTGGAGGGGGAAGCGAAACAACTAATCGAATCGGTGGCTGAAAATATTGCAGAAAAGTTATTAACGTCATTTGATATACTTGAAGCATGTAACATAAAGCTTATTAAGCCAGATCCACCGATTCCAGGTCAATACCATTCTGTGGCCGTAGAGATATATAGGGAGAAGGTAAAATGAATCACGTATATATAGCATTAGGAACCAATATCGAACCAAGAGAAAATTTTTTAAAAGAAGGCGTACGTCTATTACAGGAACATGCACAAATTCATATCACAAAAACATCATCTATCTACCAGACAGCACCTGTAGGCTATACGGAGCAAAATGATTTTTTAAATATGGTCATAGAAGTGGAGACCAGTTGCTTACCATTGGAACTATTAGCATACTGTCAACAAATAGAAAACGAATTAGGCAGGAAACGAATCATTCGCTTTGGTCCTCGTACAATAGACCTTGACATTTTATTATATAATCAAGAAAATATAGAAATGGAGCGTTTAACAATTCCGCATCCGCGCATGCATGAACGTGCATTTGTACTTGTACCTTTAAACGAAATTGCACCACAAGCTATATTGCCATTACCTAATGGAGAAAAAGAAGTAAGTATGGTTGTAACGGAACTGCCAGGAAATGACTTAAAGGATGTAGTGAAATGGACCAAAAAAGATTCGGTAGACGAATAAAAGCTTTTCGTAAATTAAAAGGGTATACCCAGGTGGAATTTGCCAAAAAGCTTTGTGTTCCACTGTCTGTTATTGGCAGTATAGAGCGAGGTGTTAAGCCGATTTCTGATGATCTTTTAGACATAGTAGTGCATACACTTGATATCTCTAAAGAAGAGCTTATGCTTTACGATGAGGATAATACAGGTTAATAAAGCATGGAAGGTAGAAAATGAGAGGTCAATGATCTCTCCCATAGGTGATGCTATGTTTTCTAATTGAGTTGTAATTGCATTTCGATGGCAATTATCAATAACTTTGTCTTAGATGTTTGTTTAGGAAAGTGAGTTAGATAGATAACTTGTTGACAATTAAGACATTTACTTTGTGATTTTAACAGAAATAATGCAACACATGAAGTTTATATAAATATCGTTTATACTTTTACCTATAGAAAAGGACTGGAGTGAATTTAGGGTGTCTGAAGAAATAAATGAGCATATGCGAGTACGTAAAGAAAAAATGCAGCAATTAAAAGAACAGGGAATAAACCCTTTCGGAGAGCGATTCCCCCGTTCTCATGTTGCAAGTGAATTAAAGGATTTATATGATCGATATTCTAAGGAAGAATTGGAAAGTAAGAAAGAGCAAGTGACGATCGCAGGAAGAATGATGACGAAGCGAGGGAAAGGAAAAGCAGGCTTTGCTCATATTCAAGATATTAGTGGCCAAATACAGCTTTATGTTCGTAAAGATTCTGTCGGAGAAGCTGCATATGAGGTTTTTAAAACGAGTGATATTGGTGACATTGTCGGTGTAACTGGGGTTATGTTTAAAACGAAGGTAGGAGAGTTGTCTGTTAAAGTGACGGATTTCCAACTACTTACTAAATCTTTACGGCCTTTACCAGAGAAATATCATGGTTTGAAAGATATTGAGCAGCGATACCGTCAACGTTATCTGGATTTAATTACGAACATGGATAGTAAAGAGACATTTGTATTGCGCAGTAAGATTATTCAAGCAATGCGCCGTTACTTAGATGGCCAAGGATTTTTAGAGGTGGAAACGCCTATGTTACATGGCATACCAGGAGGCGCTACAGCAAGACCTTTTATTACCCATCATAATGCGTTAGATGTAGAACTCTATATGCGTATTGCTATAGAATTGCATTTAAAAAGATTAATCGTTGGTGGCTTGGAAAAGGTTTACGAAATTGGTCGTGTGTTTCGTAATGAAGGAATTTCCACAAGACATAATCCAGAATTTACGATGATAGAATTGTATGAGGCTTATGCTGATTATCATGACATTATGGATTTAACAGAGCGACTTGTTGCGCATATCTCTAAGGAAGTTTTAGGTACGACAACAGTAACTTATGGCGAGCATGAAGTGAACTTGGCTCCAAAATGGACGAGAAAACATATAGTCGATGCGATTAAAGAAAAAACGGGCATTGATTTCTGGCCACAGATGAGCGATGATGAAGCCCGAGCTTTAGCGAAGGAGTATGGCGTAGAAATTACTGAAACCATGACATATGGCCACATTGTAAATGAGTTTTTTGAACAAACAGTGGAAGAAGATTTAATTCAGCCAACGTTTATCTACGGTCATCCTGTAGAAGTTTCACCTTTAGCTAAGAAAAACAAACAAGATGAACGATTTACCGATCGATTTGAATTGTTTATTGTTGGACGAGAACATGCAAATGCATTTAGTGAGTTAAATGATCCAATTGATCAGCGTGAACGATTTGAAGCGCAAGTGAAAGAAAGGGCAGCTGGAAATGATGAAGCTCATTATATGGATACAGATTTCTTAGAAGCACTAGAATATGGGCTTCCGCCAACTGGTGGGTTAGGTATAGGTGTAGACCGTCTCGTAATGTTGTTAACAAATTCAGCTTCCATCCGAGATGTATTATTATTTCCACAGATGAAAAATAAAGAATAGAAGTATGTGTTGTAAAAAACACAAGGAGATCAGATTTATTATCACTTTCCTTGTGTTTTTTTGTTTGAGCGCTTCTGTAAACCTGCATGCATCTTATTGAGTATATCTTCCTATTCAAGGTAGGTCTGTTATTCAGCACGATTGTTTAGTAGTTGGAGGATATGATCTAAACGCCACTTATAAAAAGGGATATAGGTGTTATTCTCTACCACATAAGACTGGTTGGGCTCGCCTTTTTCCTGAGATTCGGAAGTGGAGTGTGAGTCTTGCCACTACCTGGGCTAAACCTACTTTCTTATTTATAAATACAGAACTCTAATTTACCTCGTTCGTATAAAAGTTCTTTAAGAGTATCATTTTTTGGTGCGTGGAGAGAAACAGCGACTCTGTGCTTTATGTGAAGGGATTTATACCTTCAATTCTGCTCAGAATAAAATGAAAGAATAGTGTAAACAATAGAAATAAATTTCCTAAAATACTTTTTTTGAAAAAAGCTTGATTTTCGCTTTTAAACATGGTAAATTAATTAACGTTGCTTAAACAAATCAACAAACTAGATTTGAAAAACAGCAACAAAAAACAAAAAATATATTGACTTTGTTTTAAATGAGTGTTATATTAATAAAGTCGCCAATTTGAAATGCCGACAATTTAATAAAAAAGTTGTTGACAAGCGCGGATCAAGATGGTATAATTAAGTGGTTGACTCGCAAAAAAGCAACTGCGATATATTTGCTCTTTGAAAACTGAACAAAACAACCAGTATGTCAAGGAAAAACAAACCCTGTTTTTCTTAAGAAATAAACTGAGAGAAATCTCAGAAGAAGCTAAGAATGATGAAGAACGGTGTTCATCATCACAAACTTTTATGGAGAGTTTGATCTTGGCTCAGGACGAACGCTGGCGGCGTGCCTAATACATGCAAGTCGAGCGCGGGAAGCAAGCAGATCTCCTTCGGGAGTGACGCTTGTGGAACGAGCGGCGGACGGGTGAGTAACACGTGGGCAACCTACCTGTAAGACTGGGATAACTCCGGGAAACCGGGGCTAATACCGGATGAAACAAAGCGTCGCATGACGCAATGTTAAAAGGCGGCATATGCTGTCACTTACAGATGGGCCCGCGGCGCATTAGCTAGTTGGTGAGGTAAAGGCTCACCAAGGCAACGATGCGTAGCCGACCTGAGAGGGTGATCGGCCACACTGGGACTGAGACACGGCCCAGACTCCTACGGGAGGCAGCAGTAGGGAATCTTCCGCAATGGACGAAAGTCTGACGGAGCAACGCCGCGTGAGTGATGAAGGTTTTCGGATCGTAAAACTCTGTTGTTAGGGAAGAA
>NZ_LT745752.1 GCF_900166595.1 Virgibacillus dokdonensis
GCAATAGCCAATCATGCGATGTTCGGATAACCCAATTAGAAAGATTTTTATCATTTGTATTCAGGCCGTAACGTTCCCATTCTTTTACTTGCCGGTAAAGGGGTACGTATTGCATGAATTTATCATAGATGACTTTGGCTAGAACGCTGGGACTAGCGATACTTCGCTGAATGACTGGTTGCGGTGCTTTGCCACGTTCAATTTGCGCTGGCTGGAATGCATCACCTTTACAGTTTTTACATTCATAGGCATGTTCTACGTGTTGCACTTTCCTCATTTTCGCAGGAATAAAGGTTGCTTCTTCACGCACCATGGTGCCGTCAATCTCAACCATTTGACGATTGCAACACGTACAGTTTGTATTTTTTGGATGATGGTGGATCACTTCTACCTCGACATCAGCACGTAATGAATCATTTCGTTTTTTTTGAACCTTTCGTACAACAGTATAAGAAATCGTCTGTTGGCTTTGTTCTTCTGTCTGCTCAGAATCGGTAAAAGTTGAATCATCATCAAATAAGGAGGTCTGCCCATCAGGCGCATTATATTTCGATTTCTCTGTTTTAGCTCCATATAAAAGCTTTGTTAAATGGCGAACTTGCTCGGTTAACACTTTAACCTGTTCCGATAATTCTTTGTTTTGTTGATTAGAAAGATCCAATTGTTCTTCAAGAAGCCGAATTAATTTATCGGATGGATTCTCATGATTAGAAGAAGTATTAACCATCCAGTTCACCACTTTCCGTTCGAATTTAAGGTAGTTATAGTATACCATGTTGAACGTAAGAGTGAAGCATTTGTAGTAATTTTAGAACAAACTTTTTGGTGATTGTTGAATCGCCTTTGGCTGCTGCATGGATAAACCTTCGAGTAACCATCGAAGTTCTTGTTGCGATAGATTTCGCATCTCATTTTCGTTTTTGGGCCATTGAAGTTTTCCGTTATCTAAACGTTTATACAGCATGGCAAAGCCATTGCCATCAAAATATAAACATTTATATCGGTCCTTACTCCAGCCGGAAAATAA
>NZ_LT745753.1 GCF_900166595.1 Virgibacillus dokdonensis
TGGGAGTGTCAATAATTTTGTGTAAATGACACTAAGCCCTTTTGTAAGAATTAAGCTAGTTATTTATTATAAACGACCTTGCAGGTCGGACTGTGACTTTCTTCTTCAGTTACTAACCCCATAGCTGGTTCTCACCAAGGGTCAAGCGTATTTGGCTTGATGCTTGGTGAGAACCAGCTAAACTTCCAAAACTGAAGAAGATTAAGTTTCGATAGCTTCAAACATTTTAAGTAGTTCTGGTTTAGCTTTTTCAAACCCTCTATGACATCGCATACTATGTTTTTCAATATAATGATGGAATTGCGTGACTAAATAACGTTTGAGCGATTCCTCATTCGGAAATTGCTCTTTGGCTTTGATATGGCGTTTGATTTGCTTATTAAAAGACTCTATTAAATTCGTGGAGTAAATACTTCTTCGAATAGAAGCCGGAAAATCAAAAAACGTTAGGAGTTGTTCATGCCCCATCACATTTTTAATGACAGATGGATAAAGCTTTTGCCATTTCTCCCGAAATTGTTCGAGTTGAGATTCAGCTTCAGTACGATTTTCAGCTTGATATACCTTTTTAAAGTCATTAGAGATGTCTTCACGATCGCTGACGCGTACTTTTTTAGAAATATTTCGAGAAACATGTACGCAGCAAACCTGATGTTTCGCTTTAGAGTAAACACGATGAATCGAATCGGTCATTCCTTTAAGCCCATCAGAGACAAACAACAGAACGTTTTTAACGCCTCGTTCACGAAGGGACGAAAGCATCTCTTCCCAAACGTGAGCTGATTCCGTTGGGGCAATCGTATAATCCAAAACTTCCTTTGTGCCATCTTCGGTAATGCCAATCGATATATAGACAGCTTCTTTTTGGACAGTATCGCGTCTAATTGGAATATGCGTAGCATCTAAATAGACACAAACATAGCGCTCGTTGAGCCTTCGGCTGTGGAACGCTTCTAAATCCTCTGATACACGCTGAGTGATATTGGAAATGGTCTGTTTCGTATAGTGATGGCCGTACATTCGCTCAATAAGTTGAACGATTTCGTCTGTCGTGATGCCTTTTTGATACATATGAATGATATAACTTTCAAGAGTATCATTCGTGCGATTATAAGAGCCCAGAGTTTGTTGCTTAAATTCACCGTTACGATCGCGTGGAATATCAATATTTAATTCCCCATATTCCGTTTTAATTGAACGAGGGTAAGTGCCATTACGTGAATTGCCAGAATTAAAACCTTTTCGATCATAAGGTTCATAATCTAAGAAAGCTGTCAATTCATTTTTGAGTAATTGATTGACTGCTGACTCAAGATGTTGGCGAAAAACTTCTTGGATATCCTGTTTTTGGACTAGAGCTTCAATTAAATCTGTAGTAACATGGTTCATAGGGAAGACCTCTTTTCTGTGAATTTTGTCGGCTAACTTAATTCTACAAAAAGGGTCTTCCTTTTTCTATGTTCTAAAAATCATTTACACAAAATATTTTATACTCTC
>NZ_LT745754.1 GCF_900166595.1 Virgibacillus dokdonensis
AATTGTCTTAGAAAAGCCAAACAATGAACAGCACGGTGATTACGCAACGAATATTGCTATGCAACTGACAAAAATGGCAAAGCAATCGCCAAGGCAAATCGCCCAAGCTATTGTCGACCACATCGATGTAGCAGGTACATATATACGCAAGGTGGACATTGCTGGACCTGGTTTTATTAATATTTTTATGGACTATGATTATTTAACACCGTTAGTACCGTATATTTTGGAAGAACAAGCGGATTATGGCAAACATGATACGAAAGATTATCGTATTCAAATTGAGTTTGTTTCTGCCAATCCTACAGGGGATCTTCATTTAGGTCATGCTCGTGGTGCGAGTTATGGGGATGCGCTTGGTAACGTATTGGAAGCTGCTGGTTATCACGTCGAGCGAGAATATTATATCAATGATGCTGGTAATCAAATGCATAACCTTGCTTTATCAGTGGAAGCGCGGTATATGCAAGCGCTAGGACGAGAAGCGGAAATGCCAGCGGATGGCTATTACGGACAAGACATTATTGATATTGGGAAAAAATTAGCCGCAGATGAAGGCGATGTATGGTTGCACAAACCGAAAGAAGAGCGTTTAGCTTATTTTCGGCGCTACGGATTAGACTTTGAATTGAAAAAGATCGAGCATGATTTAAACCAATTTCGGGTGCCATTTGATCAATGGTTTTCGGAAATGTCTTTATATGAAAAGGGGAAAGTAGATCAAGCGCTCGATAAAATGCGCACATCTGGTGACATTTATGAACAGGATGGTGCTACATGGTTTCGGACGACAAAATATGGGGACGATAAAGATCGCGTCGTTATTAAATCAGATGGAAGCTACACGTATTTAGCGTCTGATATTGCTTATCATAACGATAAATTGGAGCGTGGCTTTGATCAGTTAATTAACGTATGGGGAGCGGATCATCATGGTTATGTTCCGCGAATGGAAGCGGCAATCCAAGCATTAGGGTATCCAAAAGGGAAGTTAGAGACGGAGATTATTCAAATGGTGAATTTATTTGAAGACGGCGAGCGAGTGAAAATGAGTAAGCGGTCTGGAAAGGCGCTAACACTAAGGCAACTGATGGAAGAAGTAGGCGTTGATGCCATGCGTTACATGATGAATACGCGCTCCTGTGATACGCATTTGGATTTTGATATAAATCTTGCTCGTTCCCAATCGAATGACAACCCGGTTTATTATGTACAATATGCGCATGCACGAATTTGTACGTTATTAGATAAGGCAGAAACAAATGGTTATGCTTATGAAAAGTATGACAGTTCTTTATTAAAACAAACGAGTGAAATAAACTTGTTAAAGCTATTAGCTACATTTCCGCAACTGGTGTTGGATGCTGCGGAGAAACGAATTCCGCATAAAATAACCCAGTATGCATTTGATGTAGCTTCTCAATTGCACAGTTTCTATAATGCAGAGAAAGTGTTAGATGAAAGTCAGTTAGAAGTAACGAAAGCAAGGCTAGCGTTGCTAGAAGCAGTTAAAATAACGCTTGGTAATGCGCTTCGTATGGTTGGTGTACATGCACCAGAAAAAATGTAAAACGTTATATAAATAGAAGCCGAACAATCATAAGATAATTGTTCGGCTATTTGTATTGT
>NZ_LT745755.1 GCF_900166595.1 Virgibacillus dokdonensis
ATTTGAGTTAGAGTTAGATGCATTTCCACAAGCAGTTATAATGATGAGCACAGCTACAAGTATGAGTATGGTTTGTTTTTTCACATTGCTCCATCCTTTTATACGTATCTTATTGTTGCCACTTTATTTCATTCAATAAAAGTGATTGACTCTCTTCAAGCTTACGTCTTATAATACGAGCCTCTTTCATCATTTTCCTGTTTAACCTTGCTCTAAATCTTTGCTAACTTCCATGACAAGATGTCCCAATTCAGGCAAGATTAACTTTTCCATCGCTAGTTTTACCGCCCCACTAGAACCTGGTATGGCAAAAATAACACGATTTTGCGAAACGCCGGCGACTGCTCTTGATAGCATGCTTGCTGAACCGATGTCCAATTGGTAACTAAGCATACGAAATAACTCACCAAAGCCAGGTAATTCTTTATCTAATAATGGCTTGACAGCTTCAATGGTGACATCGCGTTTGGAAATGCCTGTACCTCCATTTATAATCACAGCTTCTATGTCTGTTCCATAGCTGTTTATATGCATTTCAATCATGCATTTTTCATCTGGGATTACATCGTAAGCAGAAACAGTATGACCTTCCTCTCCCAAAAAGGATTGAATGAATCTTCCACTTTTATCGGTTTCCTTATTTCTTGTATCACTGATGGTTAAAATAGCACATGTTACAGCCTTTGGTGATGTCTTTCGATGGTCTTGTAACAATCGTGTAGCCCCCTTAATGTTCTATATTAGCCACATATTTGTGATATTCGGACTGTCGATTTATATTAAAAAATGCTTTGGTATCATCTATTTTCACATAACGTGTAGCTATTTTTTCCAATAAGTGATCAACCTTCCGTTCTTCCTGATTAAGCTGCGTTTTGATCTTGTCTTTTATAGTACAACGAAATAACCCTACAAGGACTTGCATTTTTTCATCTACTATGGGAATAACTGCGTCTACCTCATCTCCCATCTCCCGCAACAAAACCTCTAGTACTTCTGACTTCATAAACGGCACATCGACAGGCAAGGTGAGCAACCACTCTGTTTCACAAGAAGTCATTGCGGAATAAATTCCTGCAAGCGGACCATCCCCTTGATAAT
>NZ_LT745757.1 GCF_900166595.1 Virgibacillus dokdonensis
GATAGATCTATTCCGTAAATACATACAGTGTCGCTGTTGCTAATAGTTTAATTGTATAATTTTTCCAAATGGACAGACCACCTTTGTTTAGCCTTTGTCTTTTTGGCAAAAAATCCTGCAAAGATGTTTACTGAATTTTCAAACCATATTTATGCAATGCTAGTGGAGATACATATTTTAATTATAGTTTGATAGATTGCTGCTGGTTATCTATAAACTATTTTTGCTTGGAAAGGAAGGCTGATATGTAAGGTGAAGCGTAAGGAGCTCCCTTTCTCTATTTAGAGTAGGGGCATTTTCTAGAGTTAGTGCATTTTTAGACAGTGCAAAAGTGTATTTGTCTTATTGTAAAGGTGATTTGAAAGTATATCGCGCATGTAAGGTGCTATAAGATTTTCAATTTAGAAGGGCTAAATGAATAAAAGTCTATTGGCTATACTCTTGTAGTGCTAACATTCGGTAGGGACGGAAGAAAGTTCATATTGATGAAAGTTTGACTTCATGCAAAATTATTATGTTTCACTCATTTATCCATGTGACATATTCACGCCTTCATATCACCACAGATACACAGTAAGCAAAAGGAGTATTAGTGATGAAGCCCACTAAATTGACATACGGAATACTGATAGTTATCGGATTGATTGCTATTGGACTAATAGTTAGTTCATTGTTTAAATCTATAGATAAGGATGTTGCTGCTACCCATACTACGGCTAGTAGTGAAAAAAAAGCGCATCCCAATTATCCAGAAGTTCAGGTTGTTACTGAAAAAGCACATGACAAAGTATATAGCATGGAGATTGATTATCCGCAGTTTCAGAGTAAGAAATTAAACAAAAAAATGAATGCCTTTGTAAAAATGGCTAAAGAGGATTTTTTACACAATGTAGAAGAAAATAAACAACAATTAAAGAGTCAAGAGGCGAGACTCGCTATCCGTTCAGACATGCAAAAGTTTTCAGATCACATTTATTCTGTAGCAATCCATGAAAAGAGTTGCTTACATGAAAAGCAATGTCAAGATTTATCTGACATCGTTATAGTAGATAGCAAGAATAATAATTACATAAACCAAACAGAGATCTTACAAGATACAGAACAGAACCGAGGTACTCTTTTTCAATTGCTAAAGCATGCGTTTGAACAATCTGATAAATATAGTGAACATTTTTCTAGTAAAAAGTTATCGGAGTGGGTCTATGATAAGGACAACAATTTTTCCAATATGTATCTTGCAGATGAATCGATAGTTTTTCAGTTTGATAATAATAAAGTGATAGATAAAGAAGCGGAAATCACTATCCCTTTTTCGAAAATGCAAGATGTACTAACAGATGAGTGGAAAGATATGATTAGACATGAAAGCACTGAGGGTAGTGATAATACAGAGAATAGTAAAAGTACCGTGAATAAAGAAAATACCAGGGATAATGATAGTACAGAGAATAATAAAAGCACGGAGGATAAAGAAGACACGGAGGATAAGCAAGAGGATTCGGCTATAAAGCAGGAAGAAAAAAATTCAAATTCTCCCTCAGTTAATCAAGAAAAGCATCCTTCTTCGAATCAGAAGCGAGTTGCTCTTACATTTGATGATGGTCCACATCCGCAAAACACCCCAAAGGTGCTTGATTTACTAAAACAGTATAACGCAAAAGCAACATTTTTTATGCTGGGAAATAAAGTAACTGCAAATGCAACCGTCGTTAAAAGAATGAAGGATGAAGGGCATGAATTAGGTAACCATACCTGGGATCATAAAGATTTAACAAAATTAGGTGTAGCAGGAATAAGACGAGAAATAGAACAGACCAATGAAGCCATCCGTAATGCTGCTGGTAAAAACCCCACTTTATTTCGTCCACCGTATGGAGCGACAAATGGAAATATAGAAAAAATTGTAGGTTTACCATCCATTCTTTGGACTGTTGATACACGGGATTGGGAATCACTTGATCCAGTAGCAATTTTAAATGAAGTGAAAAGTCATACAACAGATGGTTCTATTTTGTTAATGCATGATATACATACATCTACTGTAAATGGGTTGAAATCCGTATTGGATTATTTAGTTGGAGAAGGTTATGAATTTGTAACTGTTTCGGAAATAATTAAAACTTAGAAGAAGGGGCTGTTACACAATCAATTACCTGATTGTGCAACAGCCCCTTTTAGGTGCGCCCTGCATGGACGAAAACTTGGTGGTGAAAGTCCACTACAGGCTTGGCAGTAGGAACTGTTAGCGAAAGACAAGGTGGCTATCGCGAGGTAGTGGCTGAAGGAAGTCGGACGCAAACTCCTGAACTGACGAACAGAAACTAGATAGAAGGCTGAATTAGGTCGGATAAGGTTGCCTAACAAACTGAAGTCCAATACTGCCCGAAACCTAT
>NZ_LT745758.1 GCF_900166595.1 Virgibacillus dokdonensis
AACATTTTTCCAAAAGTAATCTCAACTTCTTTGAATTTCTTTTTCTTTTTTATTTTACGATAGCCTTGTGTAAATAAGATTTTTGCTCTGAGGGCTTCAAAAGAGTAACCACGACCAACATGGTTCATTGTCTTAATTAAACGATTCAGGGATTCTGTATAGGCGTTTGTAATTGGAGAATTGAAATAGTTGAATATCTCTTCTTCCCAATTGTTCACTGCTTTTATTAGATCACCAAAATAAGCCATCAATTCTTTAGGTATATTTGAAAACCAGTTTTGATACAGTTTATAGGCTTCGTTGATTGATTCAGCCTCATAAATGTCAAAGAATTGCTCTTTAAGCTCATATGCTTGACCAAGTAACGGGAATGTATCAGTCCATATTTGTAATTTTATTTGGTCATCAAAGTCATTAAGGTCTTTACGTCTTGTTAGAAGTACGTAACGGTCTCTCATGAGTTGCCTACGTTCTTTGGACATTCTGGCGATTAGCCTTTCGTATCTTTTCCAGGGCTTCATTGGCTAATTTAACAACATGAAACTTATCAATTACGATTTTGGCATGTGGTATCACTGATTTAACAGCACTTTTATAAGGATTCCACATATCCATTGCTACAAGTTCAATTTTATCAATGTCTTTGAGTCTTGAAAGATAACTGATAACCACATCTTTATTCCGTTTACGTAAAATATCAATTACCGACTTGTTTTCAACATCAGTGATGACACAACGATAATTTTTAAGCAAATGAACTTCATCAATACCAAGCCATTTAGGAGTTCTGAAATCTGTATGTGCTTCAAGTTCAGAAACATAATCATTGAATATGTTTCGAACAGTTTTTTCATCTACACCTATATCATCTGCAACGCTGGTAAAGGTCTTTTCGAGACTTGCTTCTTGAATCCAATCTATAAGTCTATTAGTAACCGAACGACTAACGTCCATATCGGGAAGGTTCTCAAAAAACGTTTCATTACACTCCCTACATTTATATCTTTGGCGATTGACATAAATACCAACACGTTTAGCGTGCATTGGTAGGTCGAAATATAGTTGTTGTTTCTTACCATGTTTGTATAAGTTTGCAACAGTACCACACTTTGGACAATGTGAAGGGGGGTAGTGTAGTAGACTCAACTAAGAATCTATAATCATATTCGCTTTCTTTCATATCCAGAATCTTTAAGTTTGGTAGATTGAGCATATTGGTTAACATTTACTTTTTCCTTTCAAAGTTTAGAATTAAAATAGAAAACTAATGAAAACAGCTCGTGAAAACCTAAATTAAAATAATGGTTTGACATAGGTTTCCACGAGTCTAATGTTATATTAGTTAATCTTCACTTACTTTTTTCCAATTTAGACAATATCCAGAGGTAAATGGCAATTCCTCCAAAAGTTATGATTGTACTAACGATTAGTTGTGTTTCGTATTGCAATGTGGTCAGATTTAGTAAATAATCAGGAAGTGTTAACAATGCTATTATAATGATTAAAGTCCATGATTTTGCCCAAATGGAAAAACCTATTATAAATAGTACTGTGATTACACCAATGATTAGGCTTCCAGTATTGCCGAAATAAATGACGGGAGTGTCGATGGCTCTATTTAGGTAGATTAACCCAATAAATAGAGCGATGGGCAGTATCGCTATACCAGCCAATATCAACCCCTGTCTTTTGAGAGATTGATTTGATGTAGAAATATATTTAAACCCTGTGAAAACAGAAGCAATAAATATTGCACCAATTATAATATGCCCGATAATTTCCAAGATAGAATAGGAGAGGTTGCCTTCTAATAAGTCAGGGAAAATTGTAATAGAAAATGATCCAAGAATGATTAGGCAAATGTATTTAAACCATGTTCTATAGTCAATTAACATCTCGTTAGAAACCATCTCCATATATTCTTTCGGAGATTTTCCAATAATTTTTTCAATGGATTTTCCGTTTTTTTCGGCTTCGGACAAATGGATTTCTAATTCATTCACAATTTCCTCAATTTCATCCCATTGTTTTCCACTTGAAAATAAGTATACACGTAAGTTTTCCAAGAACTCTTGGCTTTCTTTAGAAAGTTTTAACTTATTCTTCAATGATGTCATCTCCTTTTGTATATTTTGTATCTGGCTCAAAACACAACACTTTGTTAA
>NZ_LT745759.1 GCF_900166595.1 Virgibacillus dokdonensis
GAGAGTGTAAAATATTTTGTGTAAATAGAAATACCAATTAAACAAGTTCATAGAAAAAGGAAGACCCTTTTTGTAGAATAAAGTTAGCACACAAAATTCACAGAAAAGAGGTCTTCCCTATGAACCATCTTACTACAGATTTAATTGAAGCACTAGCAAAAAAACAAGATATTGAAGAAGTTTTTCGCCGTCATCTAGAAGAAGCTATTAACCAATTACTAAAGCATGAATTAACTGTATTTCTGGATTACGAACCGTATGAACGCAAGGGAGTTCATTCAGGTAACTCTCGTAATGGGTTTTATGACCGTACTTTTAAGACGGAGTACGGTGAGCTACAACTTCGTATACCAAGGGATAGGAACGGAGAATTTCAACAACAAACAGTGGCTCCATATAAGCGTTCTAATGACACGCTGGAACAGTTTGTTATTCACCTTTATGAAAAGGGAATCACAACAGATGAAATCGCACATCTAATCGAACGAATGTACGGACATCATTACACCAAACAGACCGTATCTAACTTAACAAAATTGGTAGCAGAAGATGTACAAGCATTTCATGAACGTAAATTAGAAAACCGTTACGCATGCATTTACTTAGATGCTACTCAAATCCCTATCCGTCGTAACACGGTAGAGAAAGAGTCTGTATATATTGCAATTGGGATCACGGAAGACGGCATAAAAGAAGTATTAGACTTTACTATTGCACCAACAGAATCCGCACACGTATGGGAAGAATTGATGCAGGAACTATATCAGCGTGGTGTTGCAGACGTTCTGCTCTTCATCTCAGACGGTCTAACTGGCATGACAGATGCTATTCACCGTGTCTATCCTAAAGCAAAGCATCAGGTGTGCTGTGTCCATGTTGCCCGCAATATTGCTAAGAAGGTTCGTGTCAAAGACCGTGCAGAGATACTTAGTGACTTTAAAACGGTTTATCATGCCATAGACAAAAAAGAAGCCCTACAAGCGTTAGAACAGTTTCAAAGCAAATGGGAAAAGACATATCCACGTGTCATTGACGCAGTTGTAAAAAATGAACAATTATTAACATTTTATGAGTTCCCTGCCTCTATTCGACGGAGTATCTATTCGACAAATTTAATTGAAGCCTTCAATAAAGAAATAAAGAGATACGTCAAACGAAAAGAGCAGTTTCCAAACAAGGAGGCTTTAGAACGTTTTCTTGTCACGCGATTTCTAGAGTATAATCATAAATTCAGCATGCGCTGCCATCGAGGCTTTGATCAGGCAAAATCTGAATTAGTTGCCTTGTTCGAATCTCTGGAAAATGGGACTTAGAACCCGCCATCCTTGACCTTGTTTACGGTCGTGGTGTATATCTACTGGCGGGTGCAGAAAATATAGCCACATAAGGCTCCACCCGCTTTTTTATGGTACCACGACCGTACTCTTCTATACTCTCGCTGGCAGGGTCCCCTATGCCCAACACAGCGAATCACAAAGAAGAGGCACAAGGTCAAGGACAAGCAGCTAACGCTGTGGCTATAGAGATTTCCTGATTATTTATTCAGAGTTAACATCTACAAAAGGGGATTTACACAAAATTATTGACACACCC
>NZ_LT745760.1 GCF_900166595.1 Virgibacillus dokdonensis
GGTGCCGCACCCCAAAAGTTAGAGTGAAAATCTGACTTTTGGGGTGTTTTTATATGGCTAAATATAGTTATGAATTTAAATTGATGATTGTAAAAGAATATCTTGAAAATTCCTTGGGCTATGGATTGCTAGCGAAAAAACATGGTATTCCAAGCCAATCACCAATTGAGAGGTGGGTTCGTGCTTATAAAGAATTTGGTGAGGACGGGCTACGCAGGAAGCATTCTAAACAAGTTTATCCTGTTCAATTTAAGTTAGATGTATTAAACTTTATGAAAAGGACAGGCGCTTCTTATCAAGATACCGCGATTGTTTTTAAGATGAACAATCCCACATTAATTGCGAACTGGTACAGAATTTTCTGGAATGAAGGTATAGAGGGCCTGCAAGATAAATCGAAAGGACGGCCTCCTATGTCTAAAAATCATAAAGCTAAACCAGCGAAACAAGAAAAAGAGTTATCTCGTGAAGAACTGTTAGAACGCGAAAATGAACTTCTGCGCTTAGAGAATGCCTATTTAAAAAAGTTAAAAGCTTTTCAGGAGAATCCGAACGCCTTCCTCGAAAAGCACAAGCAGCGTTGGCGTTCGAACTCAAAGAAGAAGGATTCAAATTAAAAGATGTGTTAGAAATTGTGGGTATTCCAGAGGCGACTTATCATTACCATATGAAGCAATTACAGAAAGAAGATCCAGATAAAGAGTGGAAAGAAATCATCCTTGAGCTTTTTCAAAAGCACGAGGGTAAATACGGATATCGTCGTATTTATTTAGAGTTAAAAAGCCAAGGTTATGTAATAAATCATAAAAAAGTCCAGCGAATTATGAATGAAATGGGTTTAAGGTGCGTGAAATTCACACGTAAATCTCGCTATAAATCGTATAAAGGTAAGGTTGGAAAAGTGGCTAAAAATCGCTTGAACCGTAGATTTAATACATCCATTCGCCTTCAAAAACTAGTGACAGACGTGACTGAGTTTAAATGTACCGAAGATCAAAAACTGTATTTAAGTCCAATAATGGATTTATATAATGGTGAAATTATATCCTATGGTATTTCTAACAGTCCAACATTAGATTTCGTTATAGCACCGTTAAATCAAGCACTAAAAATTATTAAAAATGAAGCTGAATATCGAACAACGATTCATTCTGATCAAGGTTGGCACTATCAACATAACAAGTGGATGAAAACATTAAAGAAAAACAAAATCTTTCAAAGTATGTCTAGAAAAGCAACATGTGCGGATAATGCGGCAATGGAAAATTTTTTTGGCGTTCTAAAGCAAGAAATGTATTATGGGGAAAAAATAGTGTCTTATGAAGAGCTAAAGCGAAAAATTGAGGATTACATTGATTACTACAATAATGAACGTATAAAGTTAAAATTGGCTGGTTTAAGTCCAGTACAATACCGAACTCAAACCAGCCAAACAGCTGCATAATAAAAACTCTAACTTTGTGGGGTCACCACC
>NZ_LT745761.1 GCF_900166595.1 Virgibacillus dokdonensis
TGATCCGAATGAATAAGCAGTGCATCTTCCTCTGATAACCGTTTAAATGATTTCTCCAACATTTCCGATACAAGTGAATAAGTAGGTCTAGAGTCGATTGTATAGGCAATGATTTCCCCATTATATAAATCCAGTATAGGTGAAAGATAGAGTTTCTCCCCAAATAATTTAAACTCTGTAATATCCGTTACCCATTTTTGATTTGGCTTTTCGGCATTAAAGTTCCGATCTAAAATATTTGGTGCGATATTGCCAACCTTTCCTTTGTAAGAGCGATATTTTTTCATTCGAACTAGGCTTTTTAAACCTAATTCTTTCATGATGCGTTGGACTTTTTTATGGTTTACCTTATGCCCTCGATTCCATAGCTCGTCCCGGATACGGCGGTATCCATAACGTCCTTGATGCTCATCGTAGATAGCTTGAATCAGCTTTTTCAACTCCACATCTTTATCCGGAAGTCCGAATTTACTTACTATATAGTAGTACGTGCTACGTGGAATCTCTGCCAGCTGCAGAAGTGCCTTCACAGGGAATTCATGCCTTAGTTCATAGACTACTTGCGCTTTGTCCTGTTTGGTAATTTCTCCTTGTTTTGAACTAAGGCATTCAACTTTTTTAAATAGGCATTCTCCATGCGTAAACGATCTATTTCTGCTTGTAATGCTTCCGGAGTCCCTTCATCCGGCTTTTGCTTTTTAGATGTATGATCAGAACTTTTTTTCATGGATGGACGCCCCTTTTTCTTTGGTTCTAGGGCATCTATTCCTTCTGCTTCCAATTGCTTTTTCCATTGTAAAAGCGTGGAATGTGTAGAAATATTAAAGATCGCTGCTGTTTCCCGGATAGATGTCCCTTGTTCGTTCATATAATTAAGTACATCTAGTTTATACTGCAATGTGTAAGATGTATAGCATTTTTCAAAAGCTTTTTCTCCGTGATATTCATATTGTTTAATCCAATTTAAGAGGACTGAATGGTCAACTCCTATGGATTTAGCCATTGACTTTACGCCTTCTGCACCACTTTGATAGCGAATGACTGCTTGTATTTTTTCAACATTGGTGAATTTAGCCATAAAAAACTGCACCTCCATTTATTAGAGTTGTGTCTAAAAATTGGGGTGCAGTTCATTCACACTGGTGGTTTTGATT
>NZ_LT745763.1:4067398-4199370 GCF_900166595.1 Virgibacillus dokdonensis
TCCAAGCTAATGGATTGACCTCCTAGTGCACCAACTAAGGTTTTAAATTCCCCTGTCACATCAAACCCTCGAATGAAATTTCCTCTAGCTTCATTATCCATAAGTAATTTTTTTAACGTAGTCGATTTACCGGCGCCCATTTTCCCAACAACGACTGCATTGTAAAAGCGTCTTAATTTATCTTTATGAAACAAATCAAATAGAACATTTCCACCAGTAAACGATGTACCTAAAAAACTGCCTGTTCGATCATTTAACTCTGAAAAGTGATACGGTAATCCAGATGCAAGCGTAATGGCTGGCATCCCTTTTCCCTCTCTTTTATTCGGAAATCTAATTTGCTGCTCATAGGGCAGGAATAATGATTGCCATTCGTAGTAGGTTTCGTTCAAAAATATTTGCCCCTTAAATCCAATGGAATTGAGTTTAGATATGGTTTGCTCCACCTTCCTTTCTAATTCCCAAATTGTTGGTGTAGCAACAAATAAGCGAATATGGAGAAGCTTAATAACTTCTCCCATTTCGGAAATTTGCTGATATAAATCTTCCATTTCTTTATAACTTCGTTGAGCGTCCATCCGGTCAGATTCTTGTTTCGCGCTACGAAAACGGACATCATGTTCCACCATACTCTTATTAATCGAACTAATCGTTTCATCCTGATCCATCGTGGTCACATCAGCTACCACAGTAACATCATACATGGCCATCACTTTATCCAACCAAAGCAAATTGACGTTGGAAGGATAATCCCACACATGGACGCACGCTTCATAACCGTCTCCTTTTTGAATGTACTTATCTTTAAAAGTCATGCCACCTTGGGGTTGTATTTTCGTTAAAAACGCTTTATCCAGTTTTGGTTTCTTAGAATTCTTTTCTTCCTCAATAAAAGTATTTGTATGTTGTTTCACACTTACCATCCTTTCTTTAAAGCTGCGTATTTTGATTGTTTAATAGAAATAATATCTGTTCCTTTTTGTTCTTGGATATTCTCTGTAATGGAAATGAACTTTGCATCCCCTGCATACAGTCACTTTTTCGGTCTTCCAGTTCTTCTTTATCATCTGCATAGATAAACATGAAAAACTCCCGATTATAACGTTCTCTTTCTAAATAGTCGAATTCGAATAACTTTTGATCAATATACTTTAAACGTGACGGATTCTTCGCCTGTTGCTGTTTTTTCAACCAATATGCCCGCTGTACTTCCGTATTGGTTGGGAAGTTTAAAATGACTTCCTTGAAAGAACGAAAATAACTTCTGAGGAATTGCGCTCGATTTAATAGTAAGTAATTTAAGTCCGCATCATTTAAAGCATGAATATTTTTCGTCTGTACCTGAAAAATGTCCATGACTCCTTCTTTCAACAAAATGTACTCATCATGTAATTGCACAAAAGGAAGAATAGCAGATGTCTGTTTTAATAACTTGGGCTTTTTGCCTTGTTCTTTCATACCTTTTTGAAATTCCTTTTTCACTATCCTCTGATGTTTAAGTTTTTGCAGTAGCTGAACCATTTTGTTAGGTTTTTTATTTGTATCTGGAAACCTTTCCTTCACTTCTCCATTTGTGTCCTCATCTGGCTTTTCCGGATCTGATTTAATTAACTTTAAGGGTTGCATTCTGATCAATCACCCTCCTTGTCTTTTAAAAACTGTTCATTCTCTACTTCATTTCGATCCATTGCATGGTACACTCCCTTTTTATGCCGAAACATCAATAGGATAGATTCATAATTTCGCTTCTCGGGATTGTTACCGCTCGGCAGAAACAAATAAATCATGCCTATGATGGCTATACCGAAATAAAATAGAATAAATAGGCTATGCACCAATTCCCGTAAGACCGTTAATAATAAAAGAGAGCTAATCAAAATAATGACCAGCTCCCTCATTTCTAATCCTACTATTTTCGGCTTGGATTTAATCTCTTTCGGTATCTCGTATTTCATTGGATTTCAATCCCCTTTTTTCGATTTTAATTTGCTTTGCCTGTTGTACGTTCCCCTTAAATTGGCTCAATTTTTGTCCAATGTCATAACCTGTATTATGCGCTCGGGAAAGAAAATGATTTGCACGTTGTACAGTTCGATTTCCACCAAGTAACGTATGTTTGCTTTGTGGATGAATATGTCCTTGCCCACCAGCATTGATAATCGGCTTATGCTGACTAGATGAAGTTGCACCTTCACCTACATTACTGGACCCGCCACTATCGCTTCCTGACACATTACTTGTGTTGACAGGGATACTACTTGCCAGCGAACCACTGCGACTAGGAATACTTGCATTTGGCTTTGTTGGAACAGTGTTTGTTTTTGAATCAACACTTGGATTGTTTATCGCATTTGTTGAAAATTGTCGTTCATGTTGAGAAGTTTCTTGATCTGGATTGCGCGGAGGAACAGGCTTCGTATTGTTGTTTCGCATACCAGCTTTCATCCCTTTGTATGCACCAACTCCACTTGCACCAATACCTCCTGCCGTTTTGCCACCAGTTTTAACAACTTTCCCGGCTCCTTTTCCAACCATAGATGCACCAGCGCCAGCCATTTTCGTACCAGCATATGCGCCCATCATCGCCTGCCATCCTGAACGGAGTCCAGCATCTATTCCCATTGTTCGTTGTACGATATCCGGAGCATCAATAAGCGCCCATGCTCCAGCAATGAGCAAGATAATGACACCTACAATTCCAATCTCTTGCTCCAAATCGTTCGCCCACTGTGCATAGATAATGAACAATTTCAGAAGTACAATCATCACAAAGATAACGGCAAACGTACTAACAATTTCAGTTAATACTTTCTTCAATCGTTGACCACCTGTTATGTCTGTTGATGCGGTGAACATGGCGTATATTTGATGAAAAGCTAAATCAAACATGGCACGGCCAATTTTTAATGTTGTTACTATCAAGGCAAATCCTGTCACAGCTAATATCGTAATGGCAATAGCCCAATTGACGTGATAACGATAATAACTTTGCTGCCCTAAGTTTGTCGCTGGTACCGAGTTTTCACTTAATTTTTCAATTCTTGAAGTACCGTCTCCATTTTGAACAAGTCTGTTTTTTAAAAATTCCTTTTCATCGTTCGTCAATTCTTTAACCCAATCTTCTGTAGTCCAGCTAAACCAACCTTCATCTTCATAGATATCAAGCTTTTCAGTTACATCGATCAAATCGGGGTTCTTCAGCTTATTTGCATAATAGTAATTACTCGTTCCAATATCCTTTTCTGTTCGATGAGGAGGATGTGGCAATGTATTCTCATCCCCCATTACAGTGTCTTTGTTTGTCCCATCTGCATAATTGAAATCACTATCGAGATAGTACTTTAAATCAGAGATATTTCGTTTTAAGACATTATCAGAAATGTTCCCATTTGCATCCACCGTATCCAGTCCTTTATGCAGCAAATCCTCCATCATTCCCATTAAACTAGGCAAAATAACAATGACACTCACTGCAATTAACACATTCATAATGATTTCATTCCGTTTTTCCACTTTATTCAGCATGAACATAAAACCAAGGACTGTTACAGAAACGACAAACAGCCCGATTGCAAGGGGCTGCAAGATATCTATGAAGCCACCCATGTCTTCACTATCATATAAACCACCTAAGGTAATTACTTTCGTAGCAACGCCTTCAATCCAATCATTAATCCATACTAAAAGCTGTATAATGCCCCAACCGATATTTCGGAGAAGATCATCATACAGCCAACCACTGGAAATATCGAGAATATCCGATAAATCCTCATATAACTTTTTCATTGCCTCATCGTTCATATATTGTTTTCACCACCTTTTGGAATTAAAAAAAGAACCCATGAAATGGATTCTTAACAGTTTACTATAAGCATGAGATACTCAGAAAATAGTATAAAATTTTCTGTCTCAAATTCCTTGAATTTCCGTATCTCAGCAATTAATCTGTTTGTAGAAGAAGATATTGACCTTAAAAAGGCCCTTATTAAATTAAACTGCTTGCACTCTAAATTCCATATATTCTTTTATTTCTTTATACTTACGTGTTATTTCTTTACTCCTGTCATAAATAACATCGATTTCCCCATCTATATCACCTACTAATGTAAGTAATCGCTTCTCTTTATCGAATTGATACTTATACTTAGCCTCTATATCCTTATCTACGATGCATTCAGTGGTAACCATTAGTCCAATTTGATTCGACACAATGTTTACTGAAATATAATTTGGTAAAGTGGCATTGTTAATTAATTCCTCGGGGTTTACTTTAGGCGAATAAAGTTCGTCATACAACTGTTCAAGTATTTCCTTCATTCATCTTCCTCCTTGTTTTTATCCACTATCTCACGAATATATCTATCAAGAGACTTGGCTAATTCAATCGCTTCCTCATATTGATCTAGTGTCCATTGGTCACGCGGAACTTTCAATTCATTTTTTAAGTATGCATTAAAATATGTCCCTAATAAAGCCCCATTTGTCTTAGCGGTTCCGTAAATCCATCCGTAACTTTTTCTAGGCAAAATATACCTTCCTTTTACCAACTCCACACCGTCTACATCAAGATTATAATCAGCTACGAATTCAGGGATCAGTTCTTCACGAATTAGTATATCTAAATCTTTTCTTCTTTGGAAGTAAAATTTATCCGGACGAAGCAACCTTTCTGAATCTGTGCTCTTTTTAGACTGCCTAATAAAATCTTTGGCTTTATCTTCATCTACACCTAATAATTCCTGAAGTTCCCTAATTTTCTTATTCTCTTCTTCTAACTTCTCTTTTCTTTTCCTTATTAATTCAGTTTCCACAAAGGTGTCTTTTTCAATTCTAAAATCTTCTGATTCATTAGCTACTCCCTTTGTTAAATTCTTTGAACCAAATCCACCTAAATCTAAGTTTTTGTCTTCCTTTATCTTTTTTATAGCATCCCGCTTAACTTTTTCTTTTTTATAATAATCCCACAATGGTTCGAGTCCTAATTCCTTATGATGTATAAGTACAGCTGTGTTATCCTCTTCTGTGAAAGTTCCATCTTCCATTTCAATCGATCTTAAAGTACGACCGACGAATTGGGCATACGGAAGCAGCGTTTTAAATGGCCGAAAAACTGCCGCTATTGATAAAAACTTGTGGTCATATCCTTCGCCTAGCATCGCAACGTTTATAACCACATCAACTTTGTCATCATTTATCTTTTTGAGCTCCCTTTCTTGCTCAAATTTTTCAAGTTTACTATGGACGATTGATGACTCATAACCTTTATCTTTATAAATATTTTGAATATCTTCTGCATGCTGGATACTACATGCTACGGCTATAACCTTATGCGGATTATTTGTTAATTCCTTCTTCTCTTTCAGATGCTTAATCGAAAGGTCAACAATCTTCTCATTACTTTCTCTAGATAAGGCAACGGATCGTTGTATCCAATTTTCTTCCCTAATATTGCCTTCCCTTAATTCATCAAGTGTATATGTCCTACTAGGGTCGTTATCTAGTGTAAAAAACATTTGATCAGGAATATGATCAATTTTTTCCAAACTTTTTATATAACCTTTAGCCATAGCTTGAGCTAAACTATATTTATATATTTCTTTTCCTTCTAAGCTTCTACCATCACTTCTAAAAGGTGTCCCTGTAACCTTGAGTATTTTACTTCCTTCGAAATACTCTATTGCTCTTTTCCACGTTTTAGCTTCAGCATGATGTGCCTCATCAATAATTATCATATCGAAAAAATCAGGACTGACCCTTTTTATCAATGAGGAATCTAAGCGTTCTTGTAATTTATGAACATTTAACACCACTATATCTGCTTGATGAATTATTTCATCCGTCAATATTTTCTCGTATTCTATTAAACTAGGTAAGTGTTGGACTTCATCAAATACTCTTGAAAACATCCAGAAATTTTTTGGATGAGTTGGATCTAATGATCCCAGAACCGAATCTCTTATTACTGTTTGGGGAGTAATAATTAGTACTCTTCCTCTCGCAATTTTAAAAGGTGCTATACCCATCAAACCGGTCTTACCGGTGCCAGTTGGAAGTGTAACTAATGCATGTTCCACACTTTTTTCATTTACAAAATGATTATATATGGCTCTGTATGCATCCTCTTGTGGTTCCCTTAAAAAACTATTACCTACAATGTTAGCAGGTGCATCTAGAAAATATCCCATTCATCAAACCGCCTCTCAGGTATAAATTACTTTCATTATATCAGGTTTCCTATTATTAGAAACACTTTCACACTACCTTGGCAAGCTTGTTGGGGAATATAATTTTATTTAATCGTTTTAAGATATTACAAATATCAATCAACCATAAATCCGTATGGTATCCTAATACCATCAATAACTTAATTCAATATCATTTTGCTTTGCGAAATCCAATGCACTAGCAATCCCTGCATCTATGTCATCCATGTATTCCATGAAGCTAGTTTCATAGCCGTCATCTCCATTTGCTGTGCCTTCAATTAATGATTGAGATAACAATGTTTCTCTTGGATTTTTCATCACAGCCCCATCTGCAATTAGAACCAATCCATCATCTTTCGGTTCCCATACATCCCCTTTATAGTCGGAAGGGGTATATTTTTCACCTAATTGATCAAGGGTGTCCTGACTTTCCCCATCGAAATTCACATAAAAAGCCGTCTGTTCTTCTTTGCTTAATGACTTGTCAAATGCCTCTACTAGTTCCGATTTTTCCACATCTTCCTTACTTGCTGAGAATGTTACTAAAAGAAATGATTCTTCATTATCTAATTTTTCCTTTAACTCTTTTAGAGTCATTTCATTCATGCCAACTTCTGCTTTATTGCCACACGCACTTAAAACAAGCAGAAATGACAATAAAATCAAGCTGAACCACCTTCTTTTTTTCATCTTCACCCATCAACTCCATTTTTGTTCATTTTTTTCAGTATAACAATAATGGTCTGCGGTAGAAAATATTTGCCTATTATATATGAAGTGCTTCTGGTAAAGTGTAATACAGTATTTTTAATTCCTCTTTGGTAAAAGTGAACCCCTTACCAACCCTTGTTTTATCAGGATTCCACCACCTCACGTCAAACTTTGGATTATCTCCATTCCAACTGATCAAATTTAGCTCTTTTGCCCAGCCTCCTTGGCTTCTATGCAATACAACAATTTCCTCAATAACTTCCCAATCCACACGATAGCTCTTTTCCTTCATTCAAAACAATCTCCTCCCTCTTTAATTTGCGCTAATAGCCTTTTGTATTAACGCTTCCTCTTCATTTTCTTGTTCACTTTCATTTTTTTGCTTCCTCAGTTCAAGTTGGTGTTCCATTCTCTCATTTATTTTTTCTTGCCAGCTAGACACAGTATCCTCTGGCAAATATTTATATACCGGTTCCATCAATTTCAAGTGCAATGCTTCAAGATTTGGATGATAGACAAGGTAACTTAAATAATGTAAAAATGACCATTCTTCCACTTCCAGCATTTGTTTTTGCAATGTACTTCTATCTTTTTGCGACAGCCCTTCTACTTGCATTAAATTACGTTTCAGTCTTATAAAGTCATCGGATTCCATTACATCTGCCATTCGTAAATATAAATCGTCCCGTACTTTGGCTGAATATACCATTTCATTTAAATTCATTTCATAATAAGCATCAGAAGCAATCGGCAAGGATAGAATGGACTTGCTTGTATCAAAATCATTTGCTAGGTATTCATAACGGAATTTCTGCTTCGTTTGGACTTTATTAAAAATCGGTTTCGGTTCAATTTTTCTTCGTTTCGTATCTTGTCGTTTGTTTACTCGAATCACAACGGATTGTCCTTCTTGTAATCTCATCAATTCATCTGAGGTCAACAATGCCCTCTCCTTGGTTGATTCACTATGCGATTTATCAAACGAATGTAATTCCCCACTTCGACTCACATCTGTAATCGTTCTTGTTCCCAACATACTCGAATAATGTTCGGCAGTGCTTTTATCTTCCGTTAGAATATATATTTGATTGGAACAGTTTCCAATGATGGTGTCTGATTCTTCGCCATACATTGATTTAACCTGGGAGTAAGCTTGGATAATTAAGTGATAGCGAAAACCTCGCCCAGCACCAACTGTCACCATTCCGGCCATTCCCTCAATCGTTGGCATATTTCCAAATTCATCTAATAGGAAGTGAACATTTCGCTTCATTTTCCCGCTCTGGCTTTTTGTTGCTTTCTCAGAATTTATTCTATAAAGTTGACTGATTAAAATGCTTGCCAATACCTCATTTGACTTATCAGAATCAGGTGTTGCTATGAATAATGCAATTGGTTTATCACCAAACCCTATATCCGTTAGATCCAAACTATTATACCCAGTTACTTTCGCATTCGGTTCTAACGTAAATATCTGCAATTTATCCATGGCCACACTGAAAATACTTCCTCTTGTATTTCCTGTCGCGAAGTTCGATGTCGCATACATCATTCTTGCTGGATTATTTTCATCTCTTGCTTGAAAAAACAAATCCAAGGCATTATTTCCTTCCTCGTCATTGTCACTTCCTTTTGTTGAAAGGAAGTTTGCTACGGAATACATCGTCACCCGTTCTTCTTTTCCTTGAGTGACCATATCCTCTGTTAATGCAAGAATAATTGCCGTCACAAGTGATTTCGCACTGTTTGACCAGAAAGGATCTTTGGCGTTTGGATCATGGTATAAGCTATACGCAACACTGTTTGCATATTTCTGTGCATCACTATGAAGCCCTTTCCTCCATGAATCAATCACCAACTGTAAAGGATTGAAGCCCATACTCATATCATGCTGAATTAGATTGAACACATGGACATCATATCCCCGTTCTATCAACGTTTCATAAGAAGCACCAGATAGCTCACCTTTTGGATCATTGATAACCATCGAAGGTTTTTCACTCGCTCTGCTTTGTACATCTATCATTGGCACAACAAATGTTTCACCCTTACCACTACGAGTAATACCAATCACCATCGTATGGACTGGGGCATCATCAATTAATAATTGATAGTTATTACCTTCATGTAATCCAGCAATAATTGTACCGCCTTTCCCCTCATATTCTTTTATTTTTGATGGAATACTTAAATATTGTTTTTTCATATTCTTCACTTTTTCAAATTCGTTGGTTCCGTGTTGACCTTTGTTAATCGATTGATAGTTCATTTTCACATTGTATAGGAGTTTCAATACACTGATCCCAATCAATATATAAAATCCCACATAAAACTCTATCCACTCGTATTGGAAAATGAAAAAGTAATGCCAATCGACAGAGAATGTATGGAAATTTACCTTTTCTGAATTCGTTGCAAAACCTTCCACTAAATGTAATACTTGTTGCAAAAAATGTAACAGGAAATTCGCAACGAAAAATCCTACAACAGCAATACATACTATAAAGAAACTTATGGTTTTCCAATCGCTTAAACGTTCTGTTAATGACTTTTTATCATTGGCATGCTGCATCTTTTACTCCTTTCTTTACAGATCATCATCATTTTTATGATAATGATATTTCATTTACATTTTGTTTAGTCTGCTCCAACTGATTCGTATCTTGTAAATATCTTTTGGTGAATTGCTCTCGGTTACCTTGTAAAAATTCGTTTGCATCTTGATAGCCGTCACTATAACGGAATAACGAAACATTTTCACCTAGACCTTCCTTTTCTAGTGCAAAAACAAGTTTTCTTGTTGCTTTCCAGCCTGCTTTATCATCATCCATTGCCACTAGAATATGCTTATCTGTAAATGTATCTTTGTTCTCCCGGATATATGCTTGCACTTGCCGTGTTTTAGATGCACCTGTTAATGCAATAAATCCACAATGTTCATCTACTTCACGAAAAGAAAGAGCATCCAACAATGATTCGCTAAATACAACCGTCTTTGTTTCCTCTGGAATCTCAATAAAAAAATCCTTCGTGTCTTTAGAAGGATTCATGATTAACTGTATTTCTTTGGGCTCCAGTGTTGGATCAATACTAGAACGTAACAACACTCGATCTAAAATGTTACTTTTATCATAAAGAGAAAAAACCAAATTTCGCTTACACATCCAGCTATTGTTAGAGTAATCTTTTCCTAACAAGCTACTTGTTTTTTTGAAAAAGTATTTTGCCACCTCTTTATTTTGTAAATCAACAATATGTTTTCTTGCTGTTTCTTTTGATAATCCACGGTAGCCATTATCTAGTGCTTCACTTTTAAACCCTGTTTTGGCAAAAGAAAAGAGCCTCATCGACCAAGTTAATGCTTCTTTTTGGTCATCTGAAAGGCTCGGATAGGTTTCTTGCATCTTTCCTATTTCGGGATGTAAGCTCTTTTTCTCCTGGAACTGTAATAGCATTCGTTCTCCACAATGATTCTCACGGTTGCATTGAATAAAGTTTGTGTTGTTCTTATATATAAATGCCTCATGTTCGTTGCATTCTGGACAATTACAGATATAATAACGTCCTTTATCTTCTGCATTCAACTCAGCTAGCGCATCCTCAATATTTTGATAAACCAACCTTTTATACAAACTTTGTTTATGCATTTTCACCACCCTCAAGCATCCTTCGTATTTTCACGGCATATCTTTGGACAATCGGCTCAATGACTTTCACTTCTACTTCTTCATCCGTATCTAGCATTGTGCCCTCAAACAATAAGTGATGGTAACAATGGTGAAACGATTGGATTAATTCATTATGGAGCTGGTATGCTTTTTGAAATCCTTTATCAACTACGAAAGTTTCCCCAAACAATTTATCTTCTAGCCTTTGATACGCCATATTGTGTATCATCAATATGTTAATACATTGTTCCTGTAGTGATTGATAATTGGTCACTACATGAGTAATGATCCTTTTAAAGTTTTTATCGTTATTCATATATGATTTTAGCTCTATATCGTCACCTACTCTATCAATCACAGCATCAAAACTAGTACGTATTGCAGTCATCACATGTTCCATTTCTGCAAAGATGCTTGTTTCAATAATAGGACTAATTCCATTGTAGAGTGATTTTAATTGTTCATTGTTTAAGTCTAACGGGATGCTTCGTTTCGATGGATCACACATCACTTTACAGAAACGAATTTCAAATGCTGAATATGGATCAACAGATTTTCCATGAACAGTATTATTCTTTGTATTTGAGGACTTTTTAGTTACTTCTTCTACTTCCACCAATTTCACCTCACGTCTATATCCAATTCGTATTGTTCATGCAAGGCTTCTCCATTAAAGAGAAGCCATAAACTATAACTGACTCCCTTATAGTGCTATAAAGTTTTGCACACAAACCGATTCATCCAACTCTTGTTTTTCAGCAATCGCTTGTTCCATAGATCGAATGTCATCAATATTTTGAATGGGTTCAGTTAAGGTAACATCAATGTTTCCCCACCCTTCCGAATAAATGTAACTTACAAAATACTTGTGCTCTTTCGCCATTGTTCAAACACCTCCTGAATGCAAAAAATAATTCAGACATTAAAATCCAACAACACGTCCTCCCATCCAACTAACAAGGCTCGCTGCTAAATAAACAATGCCAAAACCAATGGCAACATTAACCATCCAACCAGTGTACAATTCCTTCTTTTGAGGATCTTTTGCAAAAGTCCACAGTAGACCAATGACAACAAGTACTAGCCCTGCTAGAACTGGTGCAACTGGTTTAATTCCATCAGTTATATTTGTGATTGTTTGAATTGCATCTTGCATAGATTTTCAACTCCTTTCCCTTCAAGTAGTTGTCTTTAGGATTGCTTAGCTACCTCTGTAATTTGTTTTCGATTATGAACATTAAAATTCAAGATAATTTCCTGATGTTGCATATGAAGCCACTCATAATAAGATTCACCATTTGCTTCTACAATTTCTTTTGCCAATGCTTCAAATTCTTTAAAGGCAGTTGGTTTTGTTGGTTTCTTCTTTTTTGATTGTGAAGCCTTCTTTTGTGAATCAGGTGAATGTTTCTCTTTAACTTTCAATGTTTCGACTTGTTGATTTTCCTTTTGTGTATGATCAGACATTCTGTTTCACCTCCTAAAAAAGAGCAAAATAAAAACTCTTTTCTCGTAAAAGAAAAGAGTTAATAGGAAGTATCAAACTTCCTGATACTAATACTTTAACACCGTTTTTATGGAATTTGGTTCGTCATTTGTTCGGTAAATGTTCGCAAAAAGTTCGTAAATCATATTAATTTTAATGGTTATTGGCAGACTTCATTGTAATGGATGTATCCAAGTGGTTAAAGCAAGATCATCTGTAGTTATCAGTGAATTTCATACTTTGGCTCATGAAAAATGTTTTCATTTGATTAGAGTGTCGAAGAAGGACTGCGGAAGACTTGAATGCATAGTAATAACATATTTAAAATGAAAAGCTATCCAATAGGACGGCTTATTTTTTTGTTTACATTATACAATTATTTGCTATAATAAGAACAAGTGTTCCAAAAGAAGATTCCTATTATGGGAGGGTTCAACATGAAGATATTGTTTTTAAACTCAATTGAAATTAAAGAAAAGATTGTTATTTTTTATATGGATAGCAATAATAAGGTCACACAGCGTTATATAAGGGTACTGCAGGTACATGATAATTACATACTTGCGTATTGTTATTACCGTGAAAAGGTGCGAACATTTAGGTTAGATAATATCCTTTCTGCTGGACCTTCAAGAAAAAGGGTAGGTGCTTAAATGAACGAAAGAGGAACAATCAAATGGACATCACTAATGCTGCCAGAACATGTCCAAATGTTAAATGAATGGACGGAAGAAGATAATTGGAAAACTAGCCTATCCTGGATGAACAACAAATAGAAGAAAACAGTATGAAGCTCCAGCTGGCTATACACAATAATTTAACTGTAGAAATTAAGCATTATAAAGATCGTTATTTTCATATGGCTAAAGGGAAACTGTATAAAATTGATATCGTGAATAAATACATCAAAATTGATAACGAAGAACGTACTAAAATTAATTTGAATGATCTAATAGATGTCGCTATTGATTAACCCCCAGTGCATAAAGGGGTTAATTTTTTGTCTTTCAAAATAATCATCCACAATCTTAACTAAATCCTCAATACCCTGCTATTTTGCTTCCAGGTTCATTTTGTATCCGTCCTTCCATAGAGATCATCGACTTAATACAACAATTCAGCGAGTTTCACAACTTTATTGAATAACTCATATTAATTTAATTTGATCATTAATTTTTATTACATTCATCGTAATTGTAAAAATAGTTATTTAATTCTACTTATCTGGTAAAAATGTATAACAAAGATCAATATGGGAGTGAATTTTATTGTTGATGTCTGAAGCTGCAAAATCTTATGAATCTGATAAAAGAATTGAAGGATTTTCGCCACAAACATTGATTGCTTATAAGCTTCAAGCAAAGTTGTTAATGAATTATTTTGGCAACACCAAAATAAAGCACATTACAACCCAGCATCTAAAGCAGTATTTAGGTGAATCAAGCAAAGAATTGAAACCATCGAGTTTGTCTCATCGAATAAGGTTTATTCGATCTTTATTTCGTTGGTCACACGAGGAAGGAATTATTGGGACTAATCCTGCTAGTAAAATAAAAGAACCAAAAGTTGGTAAACGTATTCCAAAGTTTTTAACAGAAAGAGAGATTGAACATTTAAGAGATGCTTGCTTTACCTCAATGGAGAAAGCCTTATTTGAATATATGTTTTCTACAGGATGTCGAATTGGAGAAATTGTTACACTTGACCGAAATAGTATTAACTGGGGAAGTCAATCCGCAATTGTTCGGGGGAAGGGAGATAAGGAGAGAGAGGTATATTTCAATATACGTTGTGATATTTGGCTAAAAAAATACCTCGATAGACGAGATGATAATGATCCAGCTATATTTGTCACGGAGCGCAATCCACATAGAATGAGCATAGCTCAAATGAGATACGTCATTAAACGTATCTCTAATCGGACTGGAATTAATAAAATCATCCACCCCCACCAATTAAGGCACAGTTACGCAACTCATCTATTGAACAATGGAGCCCCACTTGAAGTTATACAAAGTTTGCTGGGACACGAGAAAAGCGAAACAACACGAATCTATGCTCAATTAACTGGGAGGCTGCGACAAGAGTTTTATAGAAAATACTTTTAGAGGTTAAAGAGCAACAAGATATTGCGTTGCTCTTTTCAATTTTTGCACCAATATAGTTGAAAATGAAAAAGAGACTTTCATTTCAGAATCGCGCCCGATCGTATTGCGGATTAAAATAATTTCTTGAAGCAGTGGATTCATGATGAAATCCACTGCTTATATAGGTTCCTATTTTACAGGGATCCAGATTTCTGAATATAAATCAGGACTGGATGGATTTTCATCTGAATATACCTCTAGTTCTGGTGCACCTGCATGTTTGTAACCACTTGAAGGAAACCATTCTGAAAAAATTTGTTTCCACGCTTTTTGCATAGCATCCGGCATCGGCCCGTGAACCTCAAATACGGCCCATTTGGATTCGGGGATTTCCAAAGTTGATAATCCATTAGGAGCACTGCCCTCGTGTGCTGTACCTATCCAATAATCAATGGACCCGGAATCTATTTCAACACATACACCCACTACACCTTCAACTGGACCATTGTTCAATTTAAACAATCGCTCGTCTGTGCCCTCTCCGTTTATCTTATCCCACATTTTGGGGATACCCACTAGGTTCTCCTCATTAACCAGTGAAAATTCCTGTTTAAACCCCACAATCTGAAATCCCTCACGTTCAACAATTTTGACCTGCATTGGTTCTGCTCCCTTCAGACTCACCTGTACTACCAGGCGGTTATAAGATTTTAGCTTTCCCGTGTACTTTCGTGCTTCACTTGGTGTTACACCATGTTGCCGCCTGAAGGCCTTCGAGAAAGCTTCAGGAGTGTCGTAACCATATTCGTAGGCGATATCAATAATCTTTGTGTTTGATCTTGTTAACTCATAGGCAGCTAATGTTAGGCGACGACGTCTAAGATATTCACCAACAGATATATCAGTTAATATCGCAAATGTACGCTGAAAGTGAAAAACCGAAAAGTTAGCCTGTTGGGCAATGTTTTCTATCGGAAGGTCATCAAGTAAATGATCTTCCATATAGTCTATTGCTGCCTGTAATGATTCAACCCACGTCATGTCACTCACTCCTTATTTAAAATCCTAACAGAGCATCATCAATTAATCCTGTCTTTCCGTGCTTTGGTCGGACAGTATTTTTGAGTTAGTTAAGCTAACTGGCCCGTTTTTTGAAAAGATTATCAGACCACACTCTTAAACTAAACTACCAAATGGCACAATAAAAGGCGACTGCTCTTATTGTGTTATCGCACCAGTTCGTTTAAGTACATCATTTCACAAAGTTTATTTTCCGATAAACGAAACTGTAAAAATTAAACCTTTCATTACGAAGATTGCCAATGGAAATAACGAAGTAAATAAGGATATAATTATTTTCGCTTTTTCACGCTCAAAATTAGCTTTGAACAAAGGGAAAGCTGAAAGAAGCCCTAAAATAAATGTGGATAATGTACCCAACAATAAAAAATTATGGCTGTTTCATTATAAATCCATAAAAACAGAGGTGCGAGGTTATAAATTAATCTATAAATTGAACCAGTACAGGCTTACATCTCCCCGCATTACAAGCCCCTTCTGTAATACTGCAAGCAGAAATCCCTACGATTAAATTCATTTCTGCATTAAATGTGATTTTGCTTCCTGCTTTAGATACAGGTGGCTCAATAATAATTTTTTTGTCCTGTGTGATTGTAGTATTCATAAATATATTCAATGGTTGAATCGAATGAAAGTGAGAAATGCCATATGTCTTTAAACTATCATTAAGATTATCAAAACAATTGCTATGATGGTGGTTCACATTATAGAAATGCTGATAGGTTTCCAGTCGACATGATGGTATCATCATATCATGAACACCAACGTCATCTTCTATGATTGTGAGCATCGGTAAATATTTGTTACTGTATAAAATGTCCCCTGTTGAAAAAAATAACGATTCTTTACAATCTATGGTAACAGGTGCAGAAAAAAATTCATTGAATGCAGAAGCATTTACAGCAAAAAGATCTGCAACCTGCTGTCCTTCAATATCGATAACGGAGAATTTTTCTCCCCTATTTATTTTAAAGGCTTGTCCTGTTTGTTTATCTATCATTAACTCTCGCATTTTGTTTTCCCTTCTAGTTATAATTAGTGTCATACAATTATGTTGCTTAGATGTAAGGCCAAATCATTTTTCAATGGACATAAACACTCTTCAATTAGCCCCATTACTTAATATATTCGATAAAAAAGTGTTAACTCTTGTTAAATTAACGCACCATTTACTTTAAGTACACTAATTCACAATCCAAATTATAATTTTAACATAAATTTCCAATTCCTTAGCTATTTATCAGAGGAATTCGCTAAGTTATTAGGGAGTTGTTCTGCTAAATAATGAAGTTGACACAAAATTATGTCATCTTGGTAAAATAAGTGCCAAATAAGGAGCCATTTTTCTTTCTTTTTTGTAGATAGACATTGTTAAACCAACAAAAATTAGCAATCCATTTTATATGCTAATTGGATTGCTAAAAGGTTTGTTATTTTATGTTTTGTACTATTAAACTTAACCCGTTAGATGATGGCACGCTACTCTCTTATATTTATTCAGTATGAAGTAACAATTGATCTAAATCCATTATTTTAATTTTCTTTTTCGGTAACTGTTTAATCAATCCAAGTTCTTCTAGAGTAGTAAATTTACGGCTGATTGTTTCTGGTGTGGTACCAAGATACGAGGCTAAATCCTTTTTGGACATTGGTAAGATAATCGTTGGACTATTGCCACTTCCCTTTTCAACATTCTCAGCTAAAAAGGATATAATGCGGGTTTCTACATTTTCAATCGCTACTTGTGTGGTTTGTTTTTCAGAATCCTTCAAACGCATCGTTACTTCTGACAGTATTTTTAATGAGATCTGCGGATATTCCACCAAATACTCTTGTAAATCCTCTCGTTTAATTAAACAAATGGATGTATTTTGTAGTGCTTCCGCATAGTTCTCATGAATACTTCCAGGTTGGAAAATGGCGACTTCACCTGTAAAATCACCGGGATTTAAAATGCGAACAAGTTGTTCTTTTCCAGAATCCGATAAGCGGTAAATCCGAGCCTTACCTGAATTGATAATATATAAGGTATCATCTTTCTCACCTGCACGGAATAACATTTCCCCTTTTTGTAGATGAAGTGTCTTGGCAGATTCCGCAATCAAATCCATTTGTGAGTCTTCCAGATGGTTGAAAATGGGAACAATACGAATACATTCTGCATGTCCATGTTGGTGATGACAACATTGGTTTTGTTCCAAAATAACCTCTCCTTTTTATAAAAAGCCTAAGAGGGCATCTTAGGCTTCCTTTCTATTCACTCGATTAAGCAGGTTTTACCTTTGATTTGACAACAGGATATCCTAAGTCTTCAATTGCCTCTTCGATATCGTTAATAACGACTGCTTCTGAATCAAAATCTACTTTTACTTTACTAGCATTGAACATTACCTTCAAGCTATCTTGATTCACACCGTTTATTCCTTTCACCGCATTTTCAATCTTTTGGAGACAAGATGGGCAAGATAAGGTTTCTAATTGAATCGTTGCTTTTTGCATAAATCATTTCTCCCTTCATTTTTTAACGACCGTAAACCAATTTATTCTTTTGTTTTTGGGTTACTTTTAAGCCTGATATGCTTTGTCTACTTCTGATAACATTTCGTAGGTGCCTGCATATGTTTCACATACATCTCCAGGAATGGCGTAGTTGTCTGTGATTTTTCGTAACTGAGCAAATTCAACATCCAAGTCTGGTTTGTTTGCACCAGCATCTTTTACCTTTTTACTGAGTTTTTCAAATAGTTCACGTACTTCAAAGGCTTCTGGATGGTTCTTACCATGGGCCCGTGTAATCGCAGTAGTGTATAAATCCAGTTTTTCAAAATGGTTTGTTATTACTTCGTTAAATGTTTGTTCAGACATTATTATTTCCCTCTTTCTATATATAATTTTTGTTATGTGTGTTTGTCTTAGGCAGATTTTACTTTTGATTTAACAACGGGATATCCTAAGTCTTCAATTGCCTTTTTGATATCGTTAACGGTGATCGTTTCTGAATCAAAATCTACTTTTACTTTACTGGCATTGAATAATACTTTTAAGCTATCTTGATTAACCCCATTTAATCCTTTCACCGCATTTTCAATCTTTTGCATACAAGATGGACAAGATAATGTTTCTAATTGAATAACTGCTTTTTGCATGAATTATTTCTCCTTTCATCTTATCTTTGACTTTTTTGTTTTCCCTCTTCTTCTTTACAATTTAAGTATAGCTGAGGTTCAACGAAATGAAATTGACGCAAATCAAGTTTTAAGAAAAAAGTAGGGGAGTATTTTGTTCTTCCTACCTGAATACTTCCCCTTTATCATTCGTCAAGACCGCTTTCTATTAAATTTATCCTCTCAAACGGTATCGAAGCAATCTCATACCATTCAAGATGACTACTAAGATACTTGCTTCGTGAACCAACATCCCGATTGACATATTCATCCATTCACTAAATAGTAGGCTAGCAAGTAAGACTAATACCACACCAACTGCTATGGTGATGTTCTGTTTCATGTTTCTTGAAGTTAATTTTGTTAAGCCTAATGCGTGTGGTAAACGACTAAAGTCAGAATTCATTAAAACGACATCCGATGTTTCAATTGCAACATCTGTTCCACTTCCCATTGCGATTCCGATATCTGCTAAGGCTAATGAAGGACTATCATTCACTCCGTCACCGACAAAGGCAATGAGTTGGCCTTTTGCTTGCATTTTTTCAATATATGCGGATTTTCCTTCTGGAAGCATATGACCGTGTGCTTCTGTTAATCCAAGTTCTCGAGCAACTAAATCTACGGTTCCTTGGTTGTCCCCTGAAAGAACGACTAGGTTTTTGACTCCAAGTTTTTTTAGGTTTTGAAGATCTTTTTTAACACCTGGACGGATTTGATCCCGAATACCCATCAGAACTTTTAATTCTCCGTCAACCGCAGTTAACACAAGAGAATTCCCATTTTTCTCAAAGCGTTCGACGTCTTTTTTAGCTTTTTCGCTTAATTTCACATTTTCTTTTTCCATTAAAGCTACGTTACCAACGGCTATACGATGAACACCTATTTTTGCTACAATTCCGCCACCTTTAACGACTTCGGTTTCTTCAACAGTATAGAAAGTTGTCTCGCCAATATCCTGTAAGACAGCTTTTGCTAGTGGGTGGTCCGATTCGCGCTCCACACTTGCTAAGTATCCTAGAATTTCTTCAGTGTTGTTGCCGTAAAATTCTTTTTCGGCAACTTCAGGGTTTCCTACTGTCAATGTTCCCGTTTTATCAAAAACGATAGTATCTACTCTGCTAAAGTCATTGATAACTTCACTACCTTTTAGGAGGACACCATTACGTGCACCGTTTCCGATACCGGCAACGTTGGATACAGGAACCCCGATAACTAATGCACCTGGACATCCTAAAACAAGAATCGTGATAGCTAGTTCAATATCTTTTGAGAATAGCCAAACAATAAAACCAAGGACTAAAACAGCTGGTGTATAATATTTAGAGAATCGATCAATAAACCGCTCTGCTTCTGATTTGGAATCCTGTGCTTCTTCCACTAATTCGATAATTCTACCAAATGTTGTATCTTCCCCTACACGGTCAGATCGAATTTGAATCGTTCCATTTTCTAAGATTGTTCCCGCAAATACTTCAGAATCGACCCTTTTGCTTACTGGAACAGACTCTCCGGTAATACTTGCTTCATTGATGTGACCTTCACCTGTTAACACGGTTCCATCTACGGGGACTTTTGCACCCGTTTTGACTAATAAAATGTCACCTTCATCTACATCATCGACATCAACTTCTTCAAATTCTCCATTTTCCATTTGCTTTAAAGCACTTTCTGGTGCCAGCTCTGTTAATTCTTTAATGGCAGAACGTGTTTTGTTCAAGGTACGTTGCTCCAAGTAAGAACCAAATAAGAATAAGAAAGTAACGATGGCTGATTCCTCATAATTTTGAATCAATACTGCCCCAATTACTGCAATGGTAACTAAAACATCAATACTGACAACTTTTACTTTTAATGCCTGAAAGGCTTGAATCGCAATTGGTGCTACACCAAGAATAGATGCAATGATGAGCGACCAATTGAAAATGGCCATGTTGTCTAAGGAAAATCGTCCGAAGAATGCAAGTGCAATCAAAATTGCACTGATCAGTGTAATGGAATTCTTTTTACTTAATATATATCTTTGCATGTTGATTCCCTCCAATTTCATTTTCATTTGTATTCCTTGTTGATGACTCTAGTATAGGATGTTTCTATGAAATAAAAATTGATTAGGATCAAGTTCTATTGTAAAAGTGAAAAATTATAAAAGAACAGCAAAACAAATCCAACTGTTTTACTGAATAACTGAATAACTCTTATATATTATCGAACATACAATCAAAAAAAATCATTATATTGTACATTCTTTATTCAGCAGGCTTTAGAAAAGCATTATAAACTGCAAATCGAGTAGGAGGGGGTGACTAACCCCCGACCTCTCACACCACCGTACGTCAGACTGTCTAACAAATATTTAGCTTTTAAATCTTGAACGTATTATTCGTTCATTTAATTGTAAAATTATTGAAATCGAAAAAATTTAAAGGGTTTTTGGGATTGTTAAGCTACTAGTAGCTTAACAATTTCCGAAACCTTTTTGATTTTCGTTAATCTTTTGAAGTTATAGGCTACACCAATTAGAGCTGCCTCCGCGTTTACAGAGTCCAGCCCCTTTCCTAGAAAGAAAGTATAACCCAAGGATCGCTTAATGGTTCCAAAAGGATGTTCTACAATTTGCGATCGTTTCTTATAGGTTGCGTTATTGGCTTCCGTATCTTCTTTCAATTTTTCAAGAAGTTCTTCATGTTCCCAGCGTTGAATATTCCTTCCTGTTTTAGCTTTTGTACATAAATTATATACAGGGCAAGATAAACAAATATCTCCCCCTTTATATCTCTTGTACTTCATACCATTTTTAGACGTATTTTCCTTATAAGGAAGTTCTTTTCCTTGAGGGCAACGATAAGTATCTGTTTCTTTTTGATACTGAAAGTTATCTTTTGAATAAGTAGGATCTCCTGACGTACTTTTGTTTTTTTGAGGTTTTAAATATAAAATGTTTCCATCATCTAAACACTCTTTTATTTCTTTTGCGTTATAATATCCTGTATCAGCCAATACGATTCTGTTTTCGTTTTTTGATAATATTTTATTTGTTTCCGAAACCATGGGAGTTAATTGGCTTTGATCATTTACATCGTTTACTACATCTAAAGTGACAATCAGTTTATGTTTATTATCAACGGAAGATTGCATATTGTAAGCTACATCTATTTTTCCGTTATTCTTCATAGCTCTAGATTCAGGATCTGTAGTCGTTAATTGATTCTTACCTTCTTCTATCATTTTCTTTTTCAGTTCAGTTAGGTTCTCTTTTTTCTTTTTATATGTATCAATTTTTGATTCAATAGACGAAACAGTCTCTTCCATTAGCTCATCCTCTTGTGCTGTTTCTTCTAGTTTTTGAAGATAGTGTTCTATCTTTTCATCCATATATTTCATCTTCTTTGTTAACCCATTTGGAGTAATATAATTTCTCTTACTATTTTGCTCCCGTATTTTTGTTCCATCAATGGCAATGAGCTTACCATCAATTAATCCCCATCCTTTAAGTAAACATGTAAAAGTACGCATGATTTTCTTAAACCCTTTACGGTTTTCCTTTAAAAATAATGAAATAGTTCCGTGATCGGGACGAATTCCGTTCACTAACCACATTAATTCAAGATTCCTTTTACATTCGGTCTCTAAAGATCGGGAGGACCTAATTTTATTAAAATATCCGTAGATGAATAATTTCAATAAATCTTTTCTCTCATACGGTTGTTGGCCAGGATTGTGTTTTTTATATTCTTTAATCCCCATTTCAGCTAAGCAAAGGGATTCTACAAAAGCATCAATTGCTCGAACAGGATTTTCTTTCTCAATCATTTCATCTAAAGATAGGATTTGAAAACTCATTTGATCTCTTGAAAAACCATGAACATCGCTCATTTTGCAAAATCTCCTCTGCTTATAAGTTACTTATATTATACCTTTTTTTAGCTTTATTTGTTAGACAGTCTGACGTACGGTTCCGTATACGGCGGTTTCATTTAGGTCCAACGCATGGTCTGATATCGCTTGGATAGACTCTTCAACCCTTACTCTAACCAATATTGGTTGCCAAGGGCTCTAGACAAGATGGGGCTCTTGGCTATACGCCAATACGCCTTCCTTGAATTTGCCCATTCCCACGCTTTTCCTTTCTTAATTCCAAGTTTCATGAGATTCTTGTATTTTGTTTTGACTTTCTTCCATTCCTTCCAGCGTATCATTCGAAGTCTTCTTCTTATCCAGCCATCTAGAGCTTCAAATATGGTAGGTGTTTCTGCTAGCTGATAATAACCAAGCCAGCCTACTAAATATCGATTTAGCTTTTCGATTCTATCCCTCATATTCATAGATCTCTTTCTGGAGGTTAGTTCTCTGACACGGTGTTTAAACCGTTTGATACTCTCTTTAGAGACCCGAATCTTTGGGTTCACCTTATGGAAAGTGAAAGAAAATCCAAGGAATTTACGTTTCCATGGGCGGTCTACTGCACTTTTCTGTTCATTTACTTTTAACTTTAGTTTTCCTTCGATAAATTCAGTAGTACTTTTCATCACTCGTAAACCAGCTCTCCTGGAACGGACATAGATATTACAGTCATCCGCATAACGGACGAAGCGAAGTCCTCTTTTCTCTAATTCCTTGTCTAGTTCATCTAAAACAATATTAGAAAGTAGTGGACTTAATGGTCCACCTTGAGGTGCTCCTTCCATGTTCGGCTGTACAATCCCACCGTCCATAATACCAGCTTGGAGATATCTGCGAATCAGTTTAAGCACTCTCGCGTCTTTGACTCGTTGGCTCAACGTTCGCATTAATCTGTCGTGATGTACTTTATCAAAGAATTTCTCTAAATCCATATCGATAACCCACCGATAGCCATCTTTGATATAGCTTCTTGCTTCTCTTACTGCGTCGTGGCCTCGTCTATTTGGACGAAAACCATAACTGTGCTCTGAGAAGGTTGGGTCATAAATGGTTGTAAGAACCTGTGCGATTGCTTGTTGGATGAATCGGTCTAACACGGTAGGAATTCCTAGCTTCCTCATTCCGCCGTTTGGTTTCGGGATTTCGACACGACGAACGGGTTGAGGATAGTAGGTACCTTCTTCGAGTTGTCCTCGAATGGAAGTCCAGTGTTCCATGATATGCGCTCGTAGGTTTTGTACAGGCATCTCATCCACACCATGACTTCCTTTATTTCGCTCAACACGTTTAAGTGCGAGTATTAGGTTTTCCCGTGATAGAATTCTTTCCAACATGATATCTTACTCCTACGTGAATTGTTCCTTCTTCTTGTGTGGCAATAACTTTCAGCCCTTCTAATGTCCCCCGCGGGATTCACCGTTTCCTCCACTAGGAAGGTTTACATGTTTCTGCTTCATCAAGTTTTGCGTACGCAAAGCGACAATTCTTCTTAAATGATTCAGCCCTTCCTAGATATCCTAGAAATATCTAGTACTACGGCTTCGGCTGACTTCTGATAGTTCAGCGAACACTTACATGTTCGGTTACGGCGTGTGCACCGCATTTCTATCAGACCTCCCAGGGTAAGCACACATTCTTCCTCTCCATGTCCCCACTTCATTTACTTTGTATACCCTTTGGCAGTAAGGGTTTTAGTTTGTAATGCAACCTCACCCAAGTATACCTAGCCTGATGAAGTTCGTGTTCCTAAGGGCGGAGATTTGCCGCCGACTTCCTTCAGATTCTGGGTCGCCCCAGACACCCTTGTCTTAAGCTAACCACTACTACTGCCTTCGTGGCTCGGGACTTCAACCCTAAAGAATGTGTGCATGCCTGGCACACACTAAAACGCTCAGAAAATATTCTGAGCGTTTTTATCTTAATATTTAATTTTTCTTCTTCAACTAAACTGCCACTTACCTCAATGTCGCTTCTTTCGCTAATGCACCATATAGTATAATAAAAAAATATTCCAAATTACTAACCACAATTTTCCTATATCTGCTTTATTAACGTAAAAATATCGATTAAATATAACAGTATAGCTGGAACAACTAAAATCGCTAATCCTAAAATAGCTAAAAACATAAACGGGTTCCAAACCATTCTTCTATTCAATAGAAGAACAACGGTTGAACTTACAACACTTACCATAAAGGCGTATTTGATTTGTATTCCAAATTGGTACAAAATTCCGATTGGCATTGGTCCAAATTCGGGCGGCTGAATATATGATTCGGTCCAAATAGTAGAAACGATAAGAATTATCAAAGCATAACTCAATAGAAGTAAAATACTACTAATAACTTTATTAAGGCTAATGTTTTTCACCCTTTCTTTCAATTTTCATTAGATAAATTTCGTTATCGCTTATTCCACAAAACTGCCCCGTTAGCTAAATAACACCTATCTAAATACTAACATAATATTCCAATGATAAAACTCGAATTTTATAAAGCAAGGTGACCCCATAAGGATCACCTTGCTTAACTCTTGCACCCGTTCGTAATATAAGGTTAGCCAGAATTTACTGGTTGACCTTTTTTTATAAGGTTTTATTATTACGGTAGTCGGGGTAGAACGTCGCACCCGTGGGACTAGATCCCGTCAGCTAAACTGTTCACCCCCTACTTGTATAAACATGTTTCAGGCTGGTTGGGACAACTTGATCCCGTTTAACAAGCGAACCTATGACATTACAAGAAGCCTTAGGGGATACCGACAAATTTATATTCTAGGAGGAGATAGTATATGAATCCAGTAATTGGTCTGGATGTTTCTAAAGGAGAAAGTCAGATTCAAGCATTTTTAGATAAAGGCAAACCTTATCGAAAGAGCTTTAGTATTAAGCATGATATTAAAGGGTTGGGAAATTTACTAGAATTCCTTCATGAAGTTGAAAAATTGGCTAACGGCAACCAGCCTACGGTCGTGTTGGAATCAACTGGTCACTATCATTATCCAGTTACTCAATTTTTGGAAGAACAAAATTACGTTTATATTATTGTTAACCCTCTTATTTCACATCGGGCAAAAAGTTCAAGTCTGCGTAAAGTTAAAACTGATGCAATAAATGCTTATCATCTTTGTGAGCTGTTTTATAAAGAAGAGTTAGAGCCTTATAAAAAGCGAGGTGTTCAACTTTTAAATCTACGCAACCTTACTAGACAACAAGAAAGTATTGCAGAAATATCAGCCAAGACTAAGCTACAGTTACATTCCCTGTTAGATCAGGTTTTCCCTGAATATAGGGGGGTGTTTGGAAGTTTATATTCAAAGGTATCATTGCTTACTTTACTAGCATTCCCAACATCTCAGGCTGTATTAAGTGCAAGTGAGGGGGAAATAGCTGAGAAGATACGTGCACTATGTAAGAGTCGTTCTGAGCTTTGGGCACAAGAAAGGGCCAAAAAATTAAAAGAAGATGCCCTCCGCAACCCATTTCAGAACAACCTGTATCAGAGTAATATCTTTAATCTTGAGATGTTAGTTCATCTTGTACTTCAATACCAAGAGCATCTATCTAAGATTGCGACGAAATAGATGCCCTCGCTAAAGAAGTTGAAGAATATCATCTCCTCCAATCTATTCCTGGAATCGGAGAAAAAATCGCTGCAACGATTATTTCCGAGATTGGAGAGATTAACCGATTTGATAGTGCCAAAAAGCTCGTTGCATTCGCTGGTGTGGATCCGAGTGTTTACTCTTCTGGTAAGTTTACAGCATCAGTAAATCGAATCACTAAACGAGGCTCGAATAGACTACGGCACGCTTTATATATGGCTGTTCAAAGTGGCATTCGTGATTCTCGTAAAAAGAAAACAACCGATGAAATCATAGCACGCAATAAGAGACTAAGAGAGTTTTATGATAAGAAACGTGAAGAAGGTAAACCCTTTAGAGTTGCCGTTATTGCATGCGTTAATAAGCTCTTACATTGGATTTACGCCTTACTAAAAAACAGAACCACATTCCAAGATATAGCATAATACCTATATCTAACTAAATATAACAAAACCTTCCAGTCACTAAGTAGTGGAGGGTTATTTGGCATACGTAATTTTAGTATATCATGAGAGAATTAATTTTTTTAGAGAAAAATATTGACAACTATTAGCTGGTTTAGCACAAATATAAGTGAGTTATCCTTCTCTCAACCCTAAATACCTTATTTCCTTATCATCCACTTTTACTATATAAATGTCGCTATTTTCGACAGGTTCGTATATTTTAGTTCCAACTGTCAGTTTGGTAGCTGTATAATCCTCAAATGCGTCACTATCGTTGGTTTGTTTTTTAATCTCACCAACTTCTTCGCCCAATGTTAATTCCTCTTCATTAACCCATTCAATATCTTCGGCATTAGTATATACAATGCCATTCAAGACAAATATATCTGCATCCTTATTCTCTAATAAAATTTGTTCAGCAGTAGGGTTGCCAATATCGTTTCCCGATTTTTTGGGTGTTGTTTGGTTATTGCAAGCTACCAATACCATTGATAATAATAAAATTAACAATACCTTTCTTTTAAACATCCCAAATCACCCCTTTACAAAATTAGACGGTTGACAAAAGATTTTAGTTTCATCTTATTCAACTCTACTGCCCTTTACATCAATATTGCTTCTTTCGCTAATGCCCCCGTTTGTTTAAGTACATCTTTTCACAAAGTCTCAAAGGGCAAAAAAGTTGCCCATAGAGTAGCAGCTTTAGCATTTTACTGAATTGGCATTTGGCGTTTCAAAAACCATTCAAACCATCTACCGTGTCCATCGGTTTCAGCTATAGTGCTTTTACTTTCAATACCATCCAAATAATAATCAAGGTGTAAATACCTATCTTGAATGTTATTGTAAATATGGAATACGTCTCTATTTTTACCAATAGCTTCAACAATTTGTAAGAGTTGTTTTTTCATTTCTAAAGGGACTTGGTTAGCAACGTGAGTATGGAAAATACAAATCACACTGTCCTCTGGAATGTTATCAACAAATTTAGATAATAAACTTATTCCATCACCATCAAATAAACTCACTGGAACTTCCTGAATATATTTTGCAGCTTCTTCAAACATAAACAACCTCTCTTTATGTTCGGTCCATATTAAGGATTTAAGCCACAATTTCTCATCCTCATCATTGAGATCAATTGTATTTAAATCTAGACCAACCCTTGTCGATACTGGTGGTGGTGTCGAATGGAGAATTGGAGTATTTTTCCCTTTTATTTCTGCTGTAATATTAAGATTGGAATCAATATTACCATAAATGTCATTTTGTCCGTATGAATATGAATATTTATCCCAAAGAAGCTGTACCCCTGCACTTGTTCCAATTTCAATAAGTGCTAATGGTTTCTTCGCTTTCTCGTAAATAGTACAAAAAGCAGGATAAAGGTATGCACATCTTCGTACTTCATTCGTTTGGACAAGTCTAGTTTTGAGAATTGACTCAATTTCACTCCGATATTTACAACAAAAATCCTTAAAGAATTCAAACGAGTACCTATATGCCTTTGGATTACTTACTACGCTCGGGTAAAACTCTTTTAATGGGTGTTCCTTACCTTTTAGTAAAAGATAATGCACTGCACCAAATAAAAGGTTTGGGATAGGTTGCCCCTCGCCTGCGTTCTTGCAAATTGTAAGAAGTTCATCATCCTTAGAAATTTTTATGGACAAATATTCATATAACATACTCGAACCCTTACATTCCTTTTCAGCAAAAGTCAAAAAAGTTTTAGATAAAGCTTCGTTATAAACCAAAGAGCCTTCCCCCTTAAAAACAATATCCTCTTTATATTCGATAACCATAATAACTTCTATCTCAATAGTAACATAATATTCCAAATATATTATTGGAATTTTACCATAAGAAAAAGGCGACCTTTATAGATCACCTTCTTTATCTAACGCACCCGTTAATTTAAGTGCATAAATTCACAAAGTCTCAAGTAAATAAAAGTAGTTTTACTTTAATTTTTGATTGTTAAGTAATGAATCGCAAAATGGTTTACACAAACCTTGCTCTGACATACGTTCTAAAAGTTCTTTAGTAGAAATTTTATTCGAAGTATTTCTTTGGATAGCTGAATCTAATAATTCATATTCAAAATAGCTTATGAGTATTGCGGACAGATTGAGCCAGCAGTGCGGAGTTTTAAGCCACTGTATGCGGATGTTTGAGCCAGTAATTGCGGAAGGGAGATCCACAGTAAATGCTTTGCCATAAATAGCGCCGCCCCCATTGACTTAACTTTTGTCTGTGTTAAGGAACAATCGCAGGTCTGTCATAAATATTACCAAAGAGGCACACCTGCTCAAGTATGATAACACAGACAATCCCCCTGTAGCTTTAAAATAAAGATTGATATAAAAACATCTTCCTTTCCCTATACAACAAAAAACAGAAAACCGTAACTTTAATCAATATTGATTAAAAATTACGGTTTTCTGTTTGAATGAATATTATTTGTTACAATAAAGTTTGATCGTTTCTTTGTTAAGCTAAAGTTAGCAATAGGTAAGCGTTTGATGCTATCTCCAGCTTTTCCCCTGCTCCGCACCGAACGTGCTAGTTTCCCAGCATTCGGCGGTCCATCTACCGTTATGTACTAGATTATAAGTTCTTCGTTACTTTTAGACGTGAGATTATTCTACCTTTTAAAGCCCGCATTCCATTCGGTATTGATTTAGTTTTTTTATCGTTGAGTGATTAAAACCGAATTTTTGTATTTCTGATGCAATCTTCTCTTTATCCTTACGATGTACAAGCCGATGTATGTCTTTATGAAGAATGCGAAGATTGTTGAACTTATCAGTTCCTCCGAGATTTTTGGGTATATAATGATGGCAGTGAACTTCATAAGCAGTTAAGTCCCAACCTGTGATTTCACATTTTCCCATTTTCATACTGAAACGACTAATGCGATTATCCATGTATTCAACCGTTCTATTAGGAAGGGTTGCCTTCATTAGTTCGCTAATTTCTGACTTAATATTAGGCTTTAGTTTATCGTAGATTTTCTTTCTGCCTTCTTCTGTAAAAAGAGATAATGTTGGACTAAAGTTCATTGCATTTACTGTTTTGACGTTTCCTATAGGAAACAAATAGACAGTAGCAATCTTAAACGTTTTAAATCCTGTGCTGTAAAACTTTTTATAAGTCGAATTAGGATTGATTGGATGCCCATATTTCCCAACAGAACGAAGGCGGTTGTACAGAAAGGCTTTTATCTCGTAGGCAAGACGTGAGAATTCTGGATTAACGTGTGTAGCTCGGTTAAAGTAATTATGAATACCTAAAACAAAACTGTTATAGCGTAAGGCATTTTGAATTGTAGGAGAGTTTTTCATTTTTCGTATGTGCATTTTAGCTTGTTCTTTGAGTTTCTCCCGTTTTTTGTGTTTAATGCCTGTGTGGCAACTCTTTTCTTCCCTTTAATATCTGCCCTAATCGTGAACCCTAAGAATTCGGATTCTCGTTTTCGTAAGTTTACGATTTGCGATTTCTCTGGTGAAATATCTAGTTTTAGTCGTTCTTTTAAGTACAATCTTACCGCATGGTACCACTTTCGAGCCGTTTTTCCATCTCGACAGAGAATTTTAAAATCGTCCGCATAGCGGACGAGGTACCCCTCTTTGAGATTTGTACGCTTCTTAGCGTATAGCTCACCCTCTCTTGTTTTATAATTTTTTGTGAGAGGGAAGAATTCCCATTGTTCGGAAACCCAGTGGTCCAAGTCATTGAGTACAACATTTGATAATATTGTCGATAACAAGCCACCCTGCGGTACGCCCTTGGATGGTACGCCCTTGGATGGTACGCCTTCTTTATCAATTTCAGCTTTTAGCATTTTAGCAATGCAAGCTAAAACCTTTCTATCACGGATACCTAAGTTCCATAATTGTTTAAGAAGGAGGGTATGGTTGACATTGTCGAAAAATCCCTTGATATCAATATCAACAACATAATGCAGTTGCGATTTATTGATTAAGAATTGAATTCTTGCCATAGCATGATGAGTAGACCGTAACGGTCTAAAACCGTAGCTATGTTTATAAAAATAAGTTTCAACGATTGGATCAAGAACTTGTTTAAAACATTGTTGAATGATGCGGTCAAGAATACATGGAATGTCAAGTGGTCTAAATTTACCGTTTTCCTTTTCAATCCATTTTCTTTTGACCTTCTTAGGGTGATAGTTTTCTAGTTTTGTTTGGATTGTTTTCACTAATTCATTTTCCGATAACTTTTTAATATCTTTGATGGTTTTCCCATCTGTACCAGGTGTTCTCGAACCTTTATTGGATTTCATTGTTCGATAGGCTAATAAAATATTTTCCCTTGATGTGATGATTTCATATAAACAATCGAAGGATTCTTTATTATTGGCTCTTTCGTGTAAATCCGTAAAGGCTTCTGTCATATTGTAGTAATCCCAATATCTCAAAGTGGACACTGCGGCATCCCTCCTTATGAGTGATGTCCCCACATTCTTACCCGATCGGTGTCATTCACGTGAAGAAAATAATCGTTCTATCTCGCTAGACTTGGGGCTGTTCCTCCACTCCCATTACAGGAGATTCATCAGTTGTAACCCTACCTTCGCAAGAATAAATGCATTTCAGTTTTTAACCTTATAGCAAACGTTTCGGATGACAGTCCTCACTTCAACGTTCCTTGCTTCCCAAGTCCCTTACAATGTAGCTATCCATTCTAGACGTAGGTGCTTCCTCTAAGCCTGCGAGCTTGATACCGCCATTGTTCGGTATAGCGTTTTTCAGAGGGTGCAGTTTTACTCAACACCACTCGCCCCAACGTTAGTTGGGACATAGCTTTACACTATGTTCTTAACTTTAGACCCTTAAATTCGGAAGTTCGTCGGTTCCTTTAGGATGAAACATTCTCACCGTATCTAGTTTTTCAGCCATCCGGCATATCAGTTAGCATACCTTTTCCATTGGAATGGCTATAGCCTTCCTTCTGCCGACTCTACCTGTGCTTCGAACCCTATGAACTGTCACTCATAACGCACGCAGGAATCTTAATGAGGTCGTTTCAGAAAAAACATGGCTCCATCATTCCGACCTTCCATTGTAAAGTTGGAATTCAAATAAATGAATTCCCTGCATTTTCACGCTACAGAACGCTTATAGCAGAACTTGTCGCGCGCACCCATTAATCGAACTAGAATTTTTTATTAAAATATTTCCCTATAATACACAATCATTAAATTTGACAAAATAATTTATTTGTGCTATAATTTACGGTTATCGTTTAATTGTGTATAATAAGATTCTCCTGGCCAGGAGAATCTTATTCTTTTATATATGGGAGGAAAAGGGTATGAAAAAAAATGAATCCAGTTTAACTTCCTTAGTATCGGCTTTCGGTCGTGCATATCATAATAAATATGACACACCCAAAATTTTTGATGATTTTTTGGCAAACAATTTAATTTCCGAAGGAGAGTTTTCAGCTATCAGCAGTAATATGATTAACGGTATACAGTTTTTCAACAGAGATATTGGGCAAAAATTTAAAGATGATTCAGAGGAAATTTTAAAATGGATTACACAGGTCCAACTTTCCCCAACACCCTTAGCACGCTCTGCCTATTGCGAAAAAGTATTACTTAATGAAATTAGGTTAGGTGTAAAACAATATGTCATACTTGGAGCAGGCCTGGATACTTTCTGTTTCCGATATCCAGAGTTGAAAAGCAGATTAAAGATATTTGAAATTGATCATCCAGCTACACAAGAATTTAAAAAGAAAAAGTTAGAGGATGCTAAACTTAATATCCCGAATAATCTTCATTTTGTTTCTATGGACTTTACTACTGAATTTTCCCATCAAGATTTAGCAGATGAAGGGTTTAATAACAAAAAAACTTTCTTTAGCCTCTTAGGTGTTTCATATTATTTAACTAAAGAGGAAAATAAGGCCTTAATCAATCATTTATTTTCTAACGTCCCACCTGGTAGCTCCATTGTTTTTGATTATGCAGATGAAAAACTCTTTAAAGAAAAAGGAATATCTAATAGAGTTGAAAATTTGGTAAAAATGGCTTCAGCAAGTGGGGAACCAATGAAATCGAATTTCACTTATAATGAAATAGAGAACATGTTAGAAAAATCAGGTTTACTAATTTATGAACATTTATCACCAACTACGATAAATGAGCTTTTCTTTAAAAATAGGACGGACTATTTGTCTGCGTTCGAGACAATCCATTTTATCCACGCTGTAAAGAAATAATTTTCTAATTTAAAAGCCTCTCAATGATACTGGTGATTGAGAGGCTTTTACTATTCAATGCGACATTCAGTTAATATCGCTTATTAATACAGATAGGTAAGGGTTTGAAGTTATCGCTCCCTTTTCCCCCTGTTCACACCGTACATGCGACTTTCACCGCATACGGCGTTCCAACTAATCCAATTCATTCAATTTATGTATTTTTAGATTTGACTTTTGCTTTCTCCGAAATCAAACTGTTTGATTATGACATTGTAATCGAAGTTCGTTAAGTTTTTCTACTTGCTTTTTGGAAAGATTTAATACTTTTATTAATGCATTAATTTTATCATTATCTTTCATGTGTACTAATATGTAGGCTGACTCATGAAGTATTACTAAATTTGAGAATGAATCATCTTTTGAAAAATGATAGGGATTCTTATGGTGGCAATGCCAATCATTTAGACCTAGTTCTACTCCAGAAATGGCACACTTACCATACTGAGCGATAAATTTACTTATTCGATTGTCGTTATATTCAATTGTCCGATTAGAAATAAAACTTTTCATGATATGCGATAAAACATCTTTGTTTATGGCTTTCAATCCTTTGTGTATCTTCTCTCTACCTTCGGTAGTGTAATTACACGTATCCTGTGAAAAACATAAATTCGTTTTGTATTTTTGGGCATGAATAGGTACAAAAACCATGTTTTGTATCTTATACAGTTTGCACTTGTATCCTTTATACCTCTTTTGTAATGTCTTAGTCATGTCATGGAATTCTGCGTCTGTTCTAAGAATCATTAGGCGATTATACATCGTTTTTCGTAGATAAGAGTTTAACTCATTAAGATTTATCGAAATTCTAGTGGCTGCTGAATAGTAATTTTGTATCCCCATAACGATAGTGTTGAAATTCCAAACAGTTTGATTGCTAGGATGTTTCTGAACAGCCTTTATTGCTTCTTTTATTTTGTTAGAAGTATTTATCTTTGCTTTCTTAGACATATTTGACTTGGCTACATAGCCAAATCTCGTTTTGCCCTTCCTTATTGCTTTAATGGAAAACCCGAGAAATTCGGAAGAATTTTTCTTTAGGTTTATTACCTTAGATTTTTCTTCACTAGTTTCAAGGTGCAATCTAGTCATCAAGAAATCTTTAATTGCGTAGTTCATTCTGATTGCTTGTGAACGTGTGCGGCAAAGTACCTTGAAGTCGTCCGCATAGCGGACAATATAACATTCTTTTAGCTCAAACTTCTTTAGTGCTTGATATTTAATCCCATTTGTCTTATATTGAAAGTCACTGGCAAAAGTTTCCCATTGATTACTTATCCACCAATCTAGTTCATTCAAAACAATGTTTGATAATAGGGGAGATAAAATGCCACCTTGCGGTGTTCCTTTAGTTGGTACACCTTCACCATGAATTTCAGCTTTTAATAGTTTCGAGATAATGGCAATCAATGATTTATCTCTTATCCCTAAAGACCAAATCTGTTTTAAGAGTTTACTGTGATTTACGTTATCAAAGAAACCTTTAATATCAACATCAATACAGTGATGAAGTCCAGATTGATTTATTAAAAACTCAAATCTTGCTTTCGCATGATGGGTGTTTCTATTAGGACTGAATCCATAGCTATGCTTGTGAAACTTCGCTTCACAAATTGGCTCTAATACTTGTGAAACACACTGTTGAAAAATTCTATCCCAAATGGTTGAAATTCCTAGTGGTCGTACCCTGCCATTTGCTTTGGGAATTAAAACACGTCTAACTTTTTGTGGTTCAAATGATTGAAACATAGATTGAACCTTCACTGTCACATCTCCACTGATAAATGACTAATATCTTTAATTGTTAATTTATCTATTCCTGCCGTTTTACTTCCTGTATTCCTTTTGATATTTCGATAGGCAAGCCTTATATTTTCATTAGAACTCATCAATTCTATTAATCCATAAAACTTTTCACCATTGACACTTCGAGTATAGAGAGTGTCAAAACACTCTTGTAGATTATAATACTCATTATGTCTCAGTTTCTTCCGTTTCAATAAGTCGGTACCCCTTTCGGAGTTAACCTCTTTTAGTCTCACGAGAACCTTATTAACCGATAAAGATCTGCCTTACATGGTTGAATGATTCTTCATTAGTCTAGTGGCTATCCCTCTGTGTTGATTAGACACTTCATTGGTCCCGTGCCACCACTTTCACTGATACAAAAATAAGTTATATCATAACTATTGTCATTATAATTTTCCTTATTACCATTTCATTAGAAGTAAGTCCTCCATGTTACGGTAAATTCCTACGCCTTTTCACCGAGCTTTTAACACTATTATTCTTACTAATTCAAGTGCTAATCGACTTAGAGAGAACCCTTCCGAGCGTTACCTCCTCATTTGATTCTTAAATATAATCCTTCAATTCCGTAGAGAATCGCCTAGCCTTTACCAGAGTGATGTAGCCATCCTCCATTTAAACTAGGAACATTTCGCACAACTATTCTGCCACGTTAGTACAACAATTTCAAAACAAAGGCGCGTTAATCCTTCCTGAACTAACGCATCAGTTACTTTAAGTGTTTTACTTCACAAATCATCGATATCATTCAGATTGTCATTGTTTAGTTTTAGTTCCTCCGAGTTTTCTTTCCAACATATAGTTACTTTTATAATTTCAGATTCATCAACGATAAATGTACACTCACTGCAAGATTGCTTATTCCCACCTAATTCTATTACACCTTTATCATCTAATGGAGTATTACCGGCCATTTTACCACTGTCGGTTTTGATAACATAACTAATTTCGCCGCTAGGAATAGGTTTCTCACCAATATATTCTATTTTTGCTTTTGTATGCTCTCTTTGTTCATCTAGTATTTCTACCGTATAGATTACTTTCCAATTATCACTTTTACCTTCAAAATCAACTATTTCTGTTTTCGAACATGCACCTAAAATTACAAATATAAGCAATAATAACAAGACCTTTTTCAACATAAAATTCCCCCAAAATAAATTTCCTACGACTTATTAAAACATCCACTTAAAATAACCTGCCCCTATACTTCAAAAAAGGTGCCTTGAAGAAATGGGCAGTTTAAGTGAAAAACTCACAATGTTTTCCCTTTATAAAATCGGGTCTTCGGAATATATAGTGGAAAACCCAGTTTAATAGTTTAACAACAATTTAATCATAAATCGGATTATTTAGTGGAATATCATTATCCTTTATTGGTATAATTAACCTATCAAATGATAGGAGTGATGGTAATGAGAGAGTTTAAGTTTCGTGCTTGGATAAATTTGTACTCACATTGGCATATGACAAATGAAGTACAATATGTGGATGATAAGACACTTGAATGCAATTTAAAAATTATTGGTAATATCTATCAAAATCCAGAGTTGGTTCAGGTGTAATATGAACGACTTATTATTCCTCCCAGATCTTACAGCAATCGAACCACCACAAGAGAATGAAACCGATATGATGTTTAAAGTGGAAGCAATCTATCCTCCAGAACGTTGTCCAGAATGTGGTTTTGACAAGTTATATAAGCACAGCTCACGAAAACAATTGATTATGGATTTGCCCATTCGTTTAAAGCGAGTTGGCTTACAATTGAACCGTAGACGTTATAAGTGTCGTGAGTGTGACTCGACCTTTTGGGAACGTCTTATATCCATTGACGAAAAGCGTAGTATGACCAGAAGGCTGTTAGAATCCATTGAAGAGCAATCAATGTCTAAGACCTTTGTTAGAAGTCGCAGAAAGCGTTGGTGTTGACGAGAAGACCGTTAGGAACGTCTTTAAGGACTATGCGGCATTTAAAGAAAGAGAATACCAATTTGAGACTCCTAAATGGCCTGGGATAGATGAAATACACATCATTCGTAAACCTCGTCTGGTACTTACCAACGTCGAACGGAGAACTATCTATGACATCAAAAAGGATCGTAACAAGGATACAGTCATTAAACGCCTTTTAGAGATTGAAGATAGGTCTTATATCGAATACGTCACAATGGATATGTGGAAACCTTACAAAGATGCAGTGAATATCGTCCTTCCACACGCTAAAGTGGTGGTAGATAAGTTTCATGTAGTCCGTATGGCAAATCAAGCCTTGGATAGTGTTAGGAAATCTTTAAGAACTAATATGACACCAAAAGGAAGAAGAACACTTATGCGTGATAGGTTTATACTTCTCAAACGCAGGCACGATCTAATCGACCGTGAATTGCTACTTTTAGAAACTTGGCTTGGAAATATTCCTGATTTGAAGGAAGCCTATGAACTCAAAGAAGAATTCTATAAGATATGGGATACGCCAAGTTCACAAGAAGGTGAAAAACGATATATAAATTGGCGTCAGCGTTGTGTATCCAGTAATGTTAAAGATGCTTATAAAGACCTTGTTAGAGCCGTAGACAATTGGAATGAAGAAATATTCAATCACTTTGATAAAAGACTTACTAACGCATATACAGAGTCTATAAAATAGCATTATACGTCATGTTGAACGACTGGGAAAAGGATATTCTTTTGATTCTTTAAGGGCAAAAATTTTATTCAACGAAAAGCTTCATAAAAAGCGGAAACCTCGTTTTAATAAAAATGCTTTTTACGATGCTTTACCAAATATGTTTGACCACGTTACAGATCACAACGTTTCAGATAACTTTGGTATCGACTTCACCACATTTATTAAGGAGTTGGAAAAGGGAGAGCTATAAGTTCCGTTCCACCATAAATCCGAAAATCCAAGAAAAAAGCACCCTATATAAATTTCAGGGTGCTAGAAATATTATGTTACTGAACATTATTTATTAATAATTTGTACTTGCTCATGTTTATGGACATAATCTTCTGGTAAAGGAAGTTGACCATTCTCGTCCATTTTGTACTCTTTACCTTGAATTATAAATATAGTATTTTCATCATGTCCAAACTTTCTCCAGTCCTTCTCTTTCATTCCTCTACTCTCAAGATCAACTTCATGAATAACACCAGAAGGATCGATCCTATATCTTGTCGGTTTATTATTTATAGTGAAAGGCTCTTCGGTATTGATTCCCAATCTATTAAATCCTTCTAGTACTTCACTAGCTTCTCTTGCAGTATACATAATATTAATTCTTCCAGTCTCTGCAAACGTCTGTAAATGAGTTAAAAATTGCCTGTTTTTCTCTAGATGGACACGTTTCTCATCACTAATTTGATTATCGTAATGCAGTGTTTGAACGTAACTTGAATTTGAATCATTATTAAATTGATAGTTTATCAATCCATAATCTGTATCCACACTGTATACTTTGTTTTCTTCAATAGTTAAATTGTAATTTCTGTCAACCTGTAACCGTGGTGAAATAGATTTATCATTGTATTTCACTTTATTAGTTTTGGGATTATATATTTCTACATTCTTATTAGAATGAACACCATCAGTTCTCTCTATTGATTGTGAAACTGTGTTACGGAAATTTTGTTGTTGGACATTACTTTTATCAAAATAATTATTTAGTAATCTTTGAATACTAGAGACCATTTGACCTTTTCAAACCTCACTTCATCTCTATTTTATAATCTAAAGTAATATTTGGAGTTAAAGTATAGGTAGCAGTTTCGCCTGGATAAAAGTCGGCAGAATGCCTAAATGCCCAACCCTGCTTTACCAAGATTTGATCACTCTTAGGTGCAACATCTAAATCACTAGGGCTATATAAAGGATAGGTTGCATCTATCCAATTTAAGCTAGAATTAGGTCTCAAACTTCTTTTTATACTATAAAGGCTAAGAGAAGATCGGTTAACTTCAGTACCCCCCACTGTAAAGCCTGTTAATATCGAGCCTTCAGGTATAGAATCTATGTCTGATAAATCAAAGTATTGTATCCTACTGGTAGTGTTAGTAGGTGTTAAAGACGAATTCAGAAGATTGATTTGGTACTCATTTCCATAATATAAATAAATAGGTTCCCCAACTATGACTCTTAAACTATAGGGATATTGGGTTCTCCCATCATCTGAAGGTGTGATGAATAAGTAATAGTCACCATAATTGTCAGTTGGGAATTCTACTTGTCTACTACCTTCCTCGCCAATTTCATTTCTTTGTATAATAGTATTACCATTCGAATCAGTTATCACTATGTCATAGGTTTTTTGTGATACAATAGTTAATTTCTCTGTAGGGTTCATTCCTAACTCAATTTTATAAACTCTACTGTCAGTATCTGAGTTGATTTCAGTTAGGTGATTCTTCTCCGGCATTGTTCTATCGGTCTTATCGTTTCTAGGCAATTCTATGGCATCTTCTACTTGATCCGGGGTGCTCGTATCCGCACTAATAGCAATTGGGGACATTAATAAAGTTACAAGAAATATTAAAATAAACTTTTTCATTTTGAGTACCACCTTTCAAAAATTTTGGGAATTGATTAACTTACAACTACAACAAATATAATAGTCATTATAAAGTTATAAGTAATATCCCTCCTTAAAAAGATATTATTTTTAATATCGGAAAAAATCCCATTAATTTAATAGATATAATGTACTATTTTTTATTTAATTTTTATTCAAATTTTCAATTTATATTTAGATTCGCACTAATTATACATTGCATTAGGTATTGCAACAGAAGGCTTTTGAACTAAAACTTTACTATAACTATATGGGTAGATGAATAGAAAAGTAAATTAAATGCTTTTTTTATAGTTTTTTAACTTCTAAAGTATATTGGATATTTTTTTCATAATTCATCTATAACGAAAGAGCATCTTTATGGAATTTAGTTAACTTTGGTATTCGTTTTTCCATATTTCTAAAGAAATTGAAGAAGGGTGAATTATAAGCCCTTTTCCACTATATATTCCGAAGACCCATAAAATCTCACCCCTTAATGTGTAAGGCATATCAAAAAGACGCCTTCTTATTCAAGAAAAGCGCCCGATGATTGAATAAGCTCTTTCTGCTATTTACTAGCATTCTATAACAGATGTTATTGAATAGTATATTTTTAAATTCTCATTTGTATATTTTGAACAAAGATTGGTTATATAGTTGGTTATTGTAGAGGTTATTGTACCGTATAGTAAGATAACTGGAAAACTATACAGATACACAGGTACTGATAGTACAAACAAATGGAGATATTCACCAACGGAACTAATGCCTCCACCAAATAGATTTGGTACAAAGCTCTATTCAACGAGCGCGATTGTAAAACAAAAAAATCGACTCCCTGTACGATAAGGAATCGATTTTTTTAGGTTGGAAATATGCTTAGCGTATAAAATGTCCAAAATGTTGGCGGTACCCCATATAGCTTATCCCCTTTTAAGTGATGGTTATGATATAGCGTTTTTTACAATGTTGCGGTAGTAGCCTATAGTAAACAGAGCGAATACAAAATAGATAACCGTGTAAATCGACATGGCGATGGATGCCGGGATCATGGTGTCCGACCGGATCATAAATGAAGATGCCTTGATAGCAAAGATTGAATGCAGCAAACCGATTGAGAGAGGGAGTAGAAATACGATGGCCTGCTTTCGGATAATGCCTTTCATGATCATATTCACGTCAAATCCGAGCTGACGCAACGTCTTAAAGCTTTGCTTTTCCTGCTCGGCTTCGGTCATTTGCTTGAAGTACAAGATGCTACCAGTTGAGATTAAAAAGACAAGTCCAAGGAAAGCTGCGATGAAAATGAGCATACCTGTCATTTGCAGCACTTCTTTGTACTGCGAATAGAAATCCTCCGTTAATCGATCAAGACTGACGGATTTTGCGTATAGAGCGGAAGCGATGGCGAGCTCTTCCTTGTCCCGAACTTGATACGTATCAAAGTGAATTTTTTGATAATCGGGGGTACCGGCCATTTGTTCTGCGATCTTGTCCATCGTCGCTTCTGACACCAGTAGTTGAGTTCCGGAAGCATCTAAATTCATGATGTTCCTTTCCATCACTGTCCTCAATGTATATTTAATGGTCTGTCCATGCTGCTCTAGCTCTATTTCGGTTGGATATCGCTTATCTAAGTCCCCAGAAAGTGAGGCACCAGCATTGTACAAAATGGCTTCTCCATCTGGCGGCATGTCGACATCTGCGCCTGTTTGTTTAAGCTGTTCAGCCGGAAGCCATAACAAACTTTCTTCAAACTTGTAGGATTCGTCATTCGGATCAAGGATGACGCCTTGCGTCAGAACCGCTTCAACGACGTGGTGTTTCACATCGATGCCTTCCTCCTCCAGCTCGCTCTGGAACGACAGCGCCTCCTGCTGCTCGTTTTCAAACATAAAATCATAAGGGAGATCACGGCGGGTCTCTTGCTCTACGGAGTAGTAGAAGGAGTAAGCCATAGAAATCATCGTGATCGTCATCGCCGATAACAACGTAATCAAAGTAAGTGAGTTGGCATTTGCTTTCGTATGGTGCATCAGCGGAGCCATCGACAGGCTGTTTGTTAAGCCTAGGTGTCCATCTTTACGTTTGCGGAACAGGTAAAAGCACCATCTGATCGTAACGCGAAACAATAAGTATGTCCCTGCAACGATGGATCCGAGCATCAATAATGCGTTGACGAATAACTGTTTATTGATATGACCTGATAATTCATAGCCGTATCCAATCAATGCCAGACCGAGCAGGGCGAAAATAGCAGATGCCACTGCTTTAGGCGGCTTAGTGAGATCAGGTCGCTTATCGGCTTGAAACAGATCCAGAAGGGTGCTGCGATAAACCTTCTGGATCATCTGAATGGAAGTGATGACGTTGATGAGAAAATAGACCATCACCGTTTTAAAAGCCGCGGTTACGGAGAAGCTGATGCCGACAATCCCTTCTAAGTCGAGCAGATTCAACAAAATCAGGACGAACATCCTTGAAATCATCGGCCCGCAAATGATCGCAGCAAGTAGTGCACCTAAGCCAATCAGGATATTCTCGATCATGAGATATCGGGCTACCCAGCCTTTGGAAAGACCAATCAGCTGGAATAATCCGATTTCTCGACTACGGCGACGCAGGAATATGCCGTTCGCCGAGAGGGTAAAAATCCCAATGATGACAATTAGCATGACTCCCGCAATTTGCAAGCCGCCAGAGAAGTCAACGCTCGGATGTGTCATATTTTGAACAGCCTGATCGTGCTGTAGGGAGGTGAAGACAAAGTACAGGCTCATACTAAAGGTCAACGCAAAGAAGTACAAATAATAATGCTTCATATTTTGTCGCATGCTGCGAAGAGCTAATTCAAATACGGTCAACATGGTCACCCCCTAGTACAGCTTGTACGTCCAAAATTTCATTAAAGAAGGCATGTCTTGTTTTATCGCCGCGGTACAGCTCGGAATATATCTTCCCGTCTCTTAAAAACACAACACGGCTGCAGTAGCTGGAGGCTACCGGATCATGGGTTACCATGACAACAGTGACGCCTCGCTGCTGATTGACCTTCTCCAATACGTCCAGTAACGAGGAAGCGGATTTGGAATCCAGTGCACCGGTCGGTTCGTCCGCAAACATGATCGAAGGCTGGTGGATTAGAGCGCGCCCGGCAGCTGTCCGTTGTTTCTGGCCTCCTGATAATTCATGTGGATATTTGTGTGCCAGTACTTTAATATCAAACACATCTGCGAGGGCTGTGAACTCGCTTTCCGCCTTTTTCTTGCTCATTTTGCTAAGGGAGATGGGCAACAGGATATTTTCCTTCACTGTCAGCGTGTCCAGTAGATTATAATCCTGGAAGATGAATCCCAGCTTGTTGCGACGAAAGGCGGAGAGCGCGGAATTACTCAGCTTAGAGATATCTTCATCATCGATTAAAATAGTTCCATCTGTTTGATGATCAATCGTGGCTAAAACGTTAAGCAATGTCGTCTTGCCTGAGCCGGAAGGTCCCATAATGCCGACAAATTCACCGCGGGTGACGCGTAAATCGATTCCTTTTAATACATGCTGTGTGTTTCCTTTCGTACCATATGTTTTGTGAACATTTCGTGCTTGTAAAACAGTTTCTTCTATATTTAACTGATCCATAACGTACCTCCAAATGATAAGTGTGGCTTGATGATAGCTTTATTATACGGTTGGATTTTTTGCTTGTCGTACGTTTTACATGATAATCTGGCAAGGTAATGTGACAATATTGTCAGGTTCACTATTCTACACCAAAAAACAGCCAGGAATCATCCTGACTGCTTCATAGCTGCTATTACTCGCCCGCCCCTCTTCGGACAGCTTCGAATGCGTTGGGATTGACAAAAATCATTCGCATCACCGAACCTTTCGTTTGACTGGGTTGCACCTCGAGGGTAATTCCTAATTTATCTGCAACGGTATTTGCAAGATAGAGCCCCATTCCGGTCGCTGCGTTTTGAATCCTACCGTTTTCACCCGTGAAGCCTTTATCGAAGATACGTGGCAATTCGTGCGGCTGTATTCCCGGTCCTTCATCGATGACATCCAAAAAGACTTGGCCTGTCTCCGTTACATCTGTCACAATCATTATTGCTGTATTCGCAGGAGTATATTTCACGGCATTCGTTAACAATTGCCGAAGGATAAAGCGGCACCATTTTTGGTCTGTAATCGCCTTTACATCCGTTCCTTCGATACTAACCGCTAGATTTTTTTCCATACACCACGGTGCCAGTTCCCGTATTTCTTCTGCGGCAAGGTGCTGGACGGAGGCAGATTCAAGAACATAGTCTGCTTCGAGCGCAGGCAATCGAGTCATATGCAGCTGACGATCGACCAACAAATACACCCGTAACCATTCCGCTTCAATTTTACGTATTTCCGGATCACTTGGCAGGGCATCTAGGATTAGCTTAATGACGGTGAGAGGAGTCTTCACCTCATGAATCCATGAGGCCGTAAATTCTTTCGCAATCAGTTGATTTTCTTTATAGTCAGAAAGCTTTCGTTTGAACTGAAGGGTGGCCTCCCGTAGAATGTCGTCGGTCATCTGTTCTAGGCCGTCACCAGGTTCAGGAAGTGTCTCAATCCAGTCTAAGGCCATGTTTTCCTGCAAAGCAGCCAACGCGGCGGTATATTTTGTCTCTCTTTTGAAGCGCCATAAAAAAAACAGGAGAAAGAACAGAATAAATGCGGCGTTAAAATAAAGGAGAGAAGTCAATGTAACCTGGAAGCCTTGATCAAGAAGGATCAGAGCATCGGCAAAGCCGAGTAAGCCGACAAACAGTAAAATCCAGCTTTTCCTTGCACCAACGTAACGAATAAACATGGCACAGTTCCTCCTTTTTAGTACAAGTTCTCTATAAAGTGATGGCCATATAACCGAGCCCTTTTTTTGTCACAATCGCGTCTGCCAAATCGATCGTTTCCAGCTTCTGCCGCAAACGGGTTATATTCGCCGTGAGGGTATTGTCGTTCACGAACTGTTCATCCTCCCACAGCTTTCGTATCAAGTCATAGCGCGAGATAATGACATTGTTCGATTTCACGAGCGTGATCAGGATAAAAAATTCATTTTTTGTTAAATCCACTTCTTTCTCAGCGTTTCGAATGACACCTCGATTCAAATCAATCAAGGCACCGTTCCATTCAAGAATATTCACTTGCTCTTCGCCATAAGCATAGGTCCTCCGGAGAATGGCTTGAATTTTAGCATAAAGCACGTCTGTATGAAACGGCTTCTGGATGAAATCGTCCGCCCCCATGCTTAGCGCCATGACCATATCCATTGGATGATCGCGGGAGGAAAGAAAAACAATGGGTACTTTGGATACAGCGCGAATCTCGCGACACCAATGAAAACCGTCAAATTTCGGGAGTGTTACATCCATGATGACGAGCTGAGGCTGTTGTTCAAGAAATGAACGCATCACACCTTCAAAATCATCTGGTCTCGTGACCCGGAACGACCAAGCCTCTAGACCTTTCTTCAACGCAGCAAACAAGGCATCATCATCTTCAACAACAAATATGTTTATCTTCATCAAGCTAGCCTCCTAGTCTCGCAAATTTGACTGTTCTAAATAAAATAATTTGAGGTAACAAAGAATTACTCCTCATTAATATATCACAGATTAATGTTTCACCTATGGATTGCGGAAAGGCCCTATAGTTCACATATAATTCAATGTCTGTAAGGATTTTAACGTTTCTAACAAATCTTTTTATTTTTCCTTACCCATACCATTTTCAACTTTTTCTTGTATCTGTAACCAAATAGGTGTTGCTTCTTCTAAATTGGCAAGGCCGAATGTGCACCAAAATTTCTCATTTCATTTTCCTCTTTTCTTTAAGATATCAGATACGATTCATAAAGAATAGTATGGGTTGTTTATAAAAACCCATAACCTTTCTTCTTATGACAATAAACTGCCCGTTAGCATTCCTGTAGAACGTTAAATTTATTTATGACTCCCTTATTCCCGCATGCCTTCATGTAGCCTTTATTATCAACACTCATTCCATTTATCCGTTATTGTACTGAAAAGTGGTTTGAAATCCTGCGAATAAGCGAGCATTTACGAGTAAATTGAATCTATCTGAGGGAGTTTAAGTGAATATTTTCACAATCCATATATAATTTGATATTAAATCAAGCATAGTATCCATTAGATAATCCTGAAAGCCACTTTTAAGAAATTATCAAACTTTATTTCAAAGCCTCAACCCCGACCCCTTCCAGCAAATGTGCAAAGAACCGGGAGCTACAGTCAATGGCAAGCAGCTCCCCTGTGGCTCCGAATCTATACTTTAAAGACCGGTTTTACATTAGTGGCTCTATGGTGGCTCTATTTTCCGCAATCGGTGGCTCAAAACTACGCACAAGTGGCTCAATTCATCCGCAATAATCAGCTTAACACTGGTTCAACGAAAAAGGTTGGAAATTGTTCATTAAACATTTTAAATGCCTCTGTTTTTTTATCTGGACTTTTTTGCAAAACAAACGCACCAGTTACTAACACAAAGCTGTTACATTCCAGCTCATAAAAGAGTAAACTTACATGAAAAAAGAGTGCGTATTTAGCACTCTTAGTTACTACTCTTATTCTTTAAAATGTAAAGGTCCTTCTCCAGTTTATTTACCTTATCAGCAATAAAATCCACTTCATTAATTCTTGATTCATTTGTTAATTCGAACTGCCCACCAACACCTTCTAGTTTTGCTTCAATAGTATCAAATCGGTTATGCATTTCTGATTTTAAAGAATGAATATCTGATTTCATGCTTTTCATTTCTTTACTCATTTCTGTAAGTAGATCAAGAATTTGCTTATCCAATTTTATCACCTCTATCATTATTATAATAGATATTTATTAAACAAGCACTACCTATTTATTAATTGTTAGCTTTTGCCACAAAAGCACCCGATAGTTTAAGTGAAACCCTTCACAAACTCTTCTACACCCAATCTATTAAATGTGTTGCTCCAGAATCTGATTGATTAGAAAAGACGCCTTCCTATTAAAGAAAAGCGCCCGATTGTGGTTGGATCTGTCACTTTAAAGAAGAAATGAAATCAAAGCATTGAATGTGCCATTTTCAAACATAATATAAATTCCTAGCCCTATAAAAACAATTGGAACAATCCAACGTTCATATTTCTCAATTTTTTCCGATACAAAATTCACGTGGGCTAAACGATAGCCGACATAGAGTAAAACACCAATCATAATTAAAATAACAATAATAGTAACAAGGATTTCAGTCGCATTTAACGTTGTGAAATACGGTACATAAATGGAAAAGTCATCCGCACTGGAAGCCAATACGATAAAAGTGACTGACAGCCATAATTGATTAAACCTATCTGAGGAAAATATGGACAAAATTTTGCCTTCATCTTCATCCTCTTCTCCTTTAATCCATATTTTGATACCTAAGTAAAGTGGTAAAAGTCCAAGTAGTCCTATAACCCATTGTTGGGGAATTAGGTTTGCAACTCCTAGAGCAACTAAAAGGCTTACTCCTATAACAATTATCGTTCCAACATACTTTCCTATCCAAATATGTTTTTCCTGTCCTTTTTTTATTTGTGAAAACAGGAGAATCAAAATAACAAGGTAATCAATCCCTGTTGCTATATAAACGGCAGCTGCTGTAAGTATCGTTGTAATCATTTTCCCACCTCCAACATATTCTCCCTATTGAGTTTATGATGGTTCCTATGTGTCAACGCAATCGTCATTATTTCCTTGATACGTGCATCATCTAATGAATAAAATGCAAGTTTCCCTTCTTTTCGATACGTCACAACGCCTTGCTTATAAAGTCTTCGTAAATGTTGAGATGCATTTGCAACTGTCGTACCTATAATATTTGCTATATCGCAAACACACAGTTCTTCATCCTGACACAAAACATATGCGATTTTTGCTCTTTTTTCATCAGCAATAGCTTTTAACAATTGGACAACACTAGAAATATCTACTGTCTGCAAATCCCCTTGTATTCGATTGACCTTTTCTTCGTCATAACAATAAATCTCACAAGTATCTTTTTTATTCATATCCTCACCCTATTCTCATTCAAGTATTTGATTGAATATAGTATAACTTTCTTTTATTTATCATTCAAGTAAATACTTTAATGATAAATAAAAAAAATTAGGATTTCCTAATTCTAATAAAAATTCCTCAACTAAACTGCCAGTTAGCAGTTGTTATGATCCACTCTTTTAAAACTAAAACAAAATGATTTTTAAAAATTGACCACAGTCAATTACCATCATCAATAATTATCCTATACTAGAGTCAACAACAAAAGAAAAGGTGAAATGTGGAGGGAAACAACATGCAGAGATTTATATTAGGCAAAAAAAATCAGATTACATTAATCAGTGCCATTTTAATTGTTCTTGGATTCTTTGGTCATTTTGGTTTAGAAAGTATGTTCATTTTCAACTGGTCGCTCATTATTGCGTCCATTCTTGGAATCGCACCGATTGCAATTCAAGCGTATCAAGCATTAAAAGTAAAGGTCGTCAGTATTGATGTTTTAGTCACCATTGCTGTAATTGGTGCTGTGTTAATTCAAAACTACGAAGAATCAGCCATCGTTACGTTCTTGTTCTTATTTGGTTCTTATTTAGAACAACGTACCTTAAACAAAACACGATCTGCCATTAAAGAATTAACAGAATTGGCACCAGAAAGTGCTTTGAAACAAATGGACAATGAGGAATTTGAAGAAGTTGAAGTGGATGATGTAGATGAAGGCGACATATTATTAGTGAAAACTGGTGCAAAAGTGCCTGTAGATGGAACGGTACTGGAGGGTGTTGGTCATATTAATGAAGCAAGTATAACAGGTGAGTCTCTACCAGTAAGTAAATTAAAGGGTTCGGAAGTTTTCGCTGGAACCATTTTGGAAAATGGAACGATTCAAATCCAAGCTGACCGTGTTGGGGAAGATACGACATTTGGTCGCATTATCGAATTGGTAGAAGAGGCGCAGGATTCGAAATCAGAAGCAGAACGTTTCATTGATCGATTTTCCAAATACTATACACCAGCCGTTTTAGTCCTTGGTATTATTGTTTGGCTGTTTTCGCAAAATGTGGAACTCGCTATCACTGTTCTTGTTTTAGGATGTCCAGGAGCATTAGTCATCGGTGTCCCTGTATCCAACGTTTCCGGAATTGGAAATGGTGCACGAAATGGAGTCCTTTTAAAGGGAAGTGAAGTCATCAATGATTTCAGTAAAGTAGACACGATTGTTTTTGATAAAACAGGAACATTGACAATAGGAAACCCAGAAGTAGCAGAAAAGGAATTTTATGGAGAGAATACAAAAGAAGTTCTTGGATATTTGGCAAGTGTTGAACGTGAATCAGATCACCCATTAGCAAAAGCAGTCCTACAAGATATTGGTGAGACGAACTTTTCCACTGTAGAAGAAACGGAAGTGGTGAAAGGTGGCGGGATTGTCGCAACAGTAGATGGTCACCGTATCGCAGTTGGTAATGTAGCTTTAATGGAAAAAGAAAATGTCGTATTAAATGAAAAGGTCAAAAAAGATGTGGAACGCTTTGAACAAAATGGGAACTCCCTTGTCCTTACAGCAGTTGACGGGGTATTACACGTTCTGATGGGCATTCGAGATCAAATTCGCCCAGGTGTGAAACAAGACTTACAAAACTTGAAAAAACTTGGTGTGAAAAATCTTGTCGTCCTTTCTGGTGATAATCAGGGAACCGTAGATTTAGTTGCTCGAGAACTTGGATTAACAGAAGCACACGGTCATATGCTTCCAGAAGGAAAATCCGCATATATTGAAAAAATGCAAGCAAAAGGCCAAATCATTGCCTTTGTCGGTGACGGAGTGAATGATAGTCCTTCATTAGCCTTAGCGGATATCGGAATCGCCATGGGAAGTGGAACAGATGTTGCAATTGAAACATCGGATGTCGTTTTAATGAATTCTGACTTTAGTCGTTTACCACACGCATTAGGCTTAACAAAATCAACTGCAAGAAACATGAAACAAAATATTGCCATTGCAGTAGGTGTCGTATTAATCTTATTAGCCAGCTTACTGTTTAGTGAATGGATGAATATGTCTATCGGAATGTTGGTTCATGAAGCAAGTATCTTAGTTGTTATTTTCAACGGGATGAGATTGCTTCGATACCGTTTAAGAGGATAATTTTAATAGAAAGCGGTCTTGACGAATGATAAAGGGGAAGTATTCAGGTAGGAAAAACAAAATACTCCCCTACTTTTTTCTTATAACTTGATTTGCGTCAATTTCATATCGTTGAACCTGAGCTATACTTAAATTGTAAAGAAGAAGAGGGAAAACAAAAAAATCAAAGATAAGATGAAAGGAGAAATAATTCATGCAAAAAGCAGTTATTCAATTAGAAACATTATCTTGTCCATCTTGTATGCAAAAGATTGAAAATGCGGTGAAAGGATTAAACGGGGTTAATCAAGATAGCTTAAAAGTATTATTCAATGCAAGTAAAGTGAAAGTAGATTTTGATTCCGAAACGGTAGACATCGAAAAGATTGAAAAGGCAATTAAAGACCTAGGCTATCCAGTCATCAAATCAAAGGTAAAAGCAGCCTAAGGTACAATTAATATTGAAGTTGATCCAATGTATGTTTAGTAATAATGGCAACAAATAGTTAAAATAATAGGGAGGAAAAGAAACATGGTACAAGACAAAACACCACACGAAAGACTGCAAGAAGAGCAAAAACACAAAGAACACGTGCACCATACAAAAATTAATGCAGCAGCCATCGCAGATCATATTTTAGGCAATATCCATACAATGCATGTAAAGTTGCATCAGTATCATTGGTATGTGAAAGGACCGCATTTCTTCAGTATCCATGACAAATTGAATGAAATGTACAACACAAATGAAGAGTGGTTCGATAAAATTGCAGAACGCCTAATTGCTTCCGGTCATAAGCCAGCTTCTACAACTACTGAATTTGAAAAGTATTCTATGCTTTCGGAAGACCCTGCTGACAAGTATTTGAAAGCGGAAGAAATGGTTGAAAATGTAATTGAAGATTTCAGAAGCACCCGCGGCTTAACCGTTCGCGCGATCCATTTGGCACAAGAAGAAGGCGATGATGCATTTGAAGATACACTGATTGCTTTCAAAAGTCATTTGAATGAAAATATCTGGATGCTGCAGGCCTATCTTGGCAAAGAAGCATTAGAAGACGACGATGATTTTGACGAGGATGACGACGAAGAGTAAATCTTCCTTTCGTAGCCGGGGGTACCAGTCATTGCGTTAGACATCAACAATAATTTTTTGCAGCCCCTCTCATGATGAGAGGGGCTGCTTTTTGATACTTCTTGTTCATAAAAATAACTTTTTACCACTTTGCCCCATTCGCAGTCAGACGATGATTTCATATGTACACAAGCACGCAATCGATCCAAAATAATATCCTCTATTCCAATTACATAAACATGAAGATTATTCTCTAATTGTAACTCAATAACCTTGGCATCATCTGCATCTTCTAACATATCATTAGGAATCTCGATGCTAATCATCAATTCCTTATGATACCAGTGCCGACCTTCTGATATAAACCCAGGGGATTTCAAATATCTGTCTGCAATTTTTCGCTGACTAAAAATAATGTCTATATCCGCTGTTGTATATTCACTTCGGGTATAAATTTCTACAGCTAACCCTCCAACACTAATTGGTTTCAATTTTTCTTGTTCAAATAACTTTGTAAGAATTGCTGTAGTTTGTAACATCTTCTCGAATTTTGATTTCCCTTTCAACTTAGATAGCTGAAATCTAGCATCTTCAATCGAACTCATAATACCACTTCCGTTCTGTGATATATTTTACTTTCCCATTTTCCTCGGTCTTTTCCCAGCGTTTGACGCATAGTATATCCAGTATTTTCTGTTCATCGATGTCTCGTTTACGCATACGAACGATCCTTTCGCTTTTTCTATCCCTAGCAATGATTCGTTCTACATCAGATTTCCGACTCTCTATAAAATGGTTAAGATCATTTATGTTTAGTTTTTCCATGTAGAGCACCTCAAAAAATATCCCCTCATTTTATTTCTGGCTTTTATAATCCAAAATAAATTTATTCTACCTTATTTTCTGTATCCTTCTTTTAGAATTGCACCCTTTACTTTAATAACTTTGGGTCTATTTATTTTTAATGTTATCAGAAAAAAGTTTGACAAGGAATAAAGCTACAACTGCTAATCGGTAACGTTTATCAAATGTTAAAGAATCACAGTCTTTCATAAATTCATCTAATTCTATTTCATCTATTTTTGCATATAAAGCCAATGTTTCATTTGAAATTTGAAATTCTCCATTTAAGATTTCAATAATTGCTTTAACTCTTTCATCTGCTGTTACGAGAGTCATTCCGTCTGATAATAAACCAATCATTGACACAATATGCCCTTTTTGTTCGTGAGATAAATGTTCTAAATCATTTTTATGATTTGCAAATTCCATTACTGTTTTTTCATCAAGACCACTGATTAAACCAAAAGTGTAAGGGGTTATTTTATAGTCCTCAAGAATGATCTTTAAATCATCTCTTGGGTCTCCACTTTTTATATCCATCGTTAAATCCTCCCGAAAGTATATCTTTATACAACATTAGTTCAAATACCAATTGTTTAAATTCCTTCTTGAAATAACCTTGTCATTTACATACAGAAAAGCACTATCGTTGTTGCGGTAATGCACCCTATAGCATAATAAGAAATTTGAATAAAAAATAACTTTATTCAAAGAATAAAATAAAGGACTTAAAGTGGAGGTAGCAATGAAAAGATTTAACGTAATATTTATAGTTTGTTTAACGTTAATTATTCTAATTGGATTTGATAAACAACAAAATTTGATATTCGCCAATATTAAAGTAGATATAAAAGATAATATTCTAAGATATGAAGTAATATTAAAAACAGAAGATGGTTCACCAATCAAAAGTAATTTTGATTATCAAGGGCACAGAATCCAAGGTTTTGAATTAGCAGTTATACCAAACAAACCATTAGCACAACTTATGGAACTTGAGGATAATGGGTCAAAGTATACAAAGATGCTTCCACATTCGGGAGGAACTTCATCTCTTTCCGAAGATGAACTTCTTATATATGCTGAATATGTTATTAAAAAAGGTTCCAACACGAATAAAATTAAGAAACTCGCAAGTGATGAGGCAACTTTATTTATCTTTGATGGTGCTAACAAAATAAAGGAACTACCACTTGCAACGCAATAGGTGATTACCTCCTATTGCGTTCCTAATTAGTCTTTTTAAACCACAGGCTCTGCCTGTGTGCAAACAAAACTTGTAGAGTTGTAACAGAAAAAATCTCCAAACGTTATAATAGAACTTGGCCGCCAAACCAAATTCAAATAACGAGAGGAGAGCAACTCATGTCGAGTGACAATAGTTTATCACACACAAGATGGAATTGTAAGTACCATATTGTGTTCATACCAAAATACAGAAGAAAGATTGTATACGGGAAATTAAGAAGAGATATCGGAGCTATACTTAGAAGATTGTGTGAAATGAAAGATGTGGAAATCATTGAAGCACATGCAATGCCAGATCATATCCACATGTTAGTGAAAATACCACCAAAGATGTCCGTATCGTATTTTATGGGATATCTAAAAGGTAAGAGTTCTTTAATGATCCACGATAGACATGCCAATTTAAAATATAATCATGGAAATCGTATATTTTGGGCCAAAGGATATTACGTAAGTACGGTAGGCTTAAATGAAAAAACGATCGCCAAATATATTCGAGAGCAAGAAATGGAGGATCGTCTCCGAGACAACATGAGTAAACGAGAATACGTGGATCCATTCAAAGATAAATAGAGAGTAAACGGTTGGGGGTCACTTTAGGGGTCACTTTAGGGGCCACTTTAGTGGCTGTGTTGGTAAGATGCCCTTATAGGGCGAAACTAAAACCGCCGGTTCTACCGGCGGATATTTACTTTATAAAATCTAAATTAGAGATATAATTCCTTATTCAAGATAAGCCACCCGTTAGTGCAATAAGAAAAGTGCCTTTTTAGTCAAAAATTTACACTTGAAATCACAAATAGAATTATTTTAGACGGTTCTCCAAGGATTCGATTGCCAGTTTGATTGCAGTTAAACGACGCTCATTTAGTGTTTTTTGGGAACTACCTTCTTTTGCTTTTGCTATCTGTTTTTCTATAGATGGAATGATACCTTGTAGAATATCTTTAGAAGTCAAAATATCTTCTTCATCATAGGAAAATTCCCCCTTTTCCCAAGCGTCTTTGAGGCTCTCCAAACCAATTTTTACGGAATTCCGTCTCTTTTTAACAAGGGTTGTATTTGAACCTTTTTCTATCATACTATTATAAGCATTTGAAAGTTTGTTTAAAGTTGACTCCAATGATTTAATTGACAAATCCTGGATTTCTCGACTAACATTCTTCATATGCAAACCTCCATCTTCATTTTATTGGTAATCCGTTTTGTAGAACAAAAGGTAAATAATTCTCCAATATACATTTTACCCAAAACATAATTAACCGTCTCCAACTCTTCTGCCAGTTAGTTTAAGTGAAACAATTCACAAACTCCACCTATTGTTACGGAAATATCTTCCCAAACTGACAATGGTAAATAATAACAATTATTTCACCAAAAAAATTCCCTTTAGACAAATTATAACTAAAGGGGTATGACGATACAACGTTAAATTAAATTTACTTTAAGCAATTTTTGCACAAAACACAAGAAAGATAATAATAAACGGAATTCCTAACACCCATATCCAAAACTCAACAGAGCCAACCATGCTCAAATAAAATTCAGTATGCATAAACCACTGGAAAACAGCCAAAAATATTATCCCACAAATGGTAGAAAAAGTGATAAACAGTACTAGCAAAAACATAACTAATACTGTTTTCTTCACCGCCCGAATCATAGCAACCATTACGAAAAACCTCTTTCACTAAATAAACCATATAGTTTTCTTCCCAGCATTTCTAAAGCTTCCTTTTTCAGCTCATAGTATCTTGTCTTTCCGATAAACAACTGAGGATAAATAACTTCATCACAGTATCTGGAACCATCATTACGCTTCTTCATGTACTTTAATTCAATTAATTTTTGTTCAGCTGGAGCAAGAGATTCCACTGCATATAATAATGTGTCTAACCATTCACTCGCTTGAACAGATTTTAGAGCAAATTGTTCTGTTTTACTATTGTTAAGATTTGATCCACCTGGTGTATCCGATATGACGGAAGTAATACTAGGTACGTGTGTTTTTTGCGACATTGCCTTTATTTTAAAATAACGGTCTAACCAGTTTTCCTCTGCATATTCAATATAAAATTGCTGTTCATCTTTTAAAAATGATTCAATTTCTTCTTTCGTAAAAACTCCTTCAATTTCAGCAGCAAAATTCATTTATCATCATCCTTTCTTATAAATGGAAATTTATATATTGCTTCATTTCAACTTCTTGTTCCTTTTCAATAGATGGATGATACTTTGATAAAGAATGAAGTACCCAAGCTATTCGTTTAAAGCATTCAGAAGCACATTGTAAATCACCCTTTTCAACTGACTCTAATGCTTGACCTAAATTAGTATCGTAAAGATCCCACTCTTTCTGCTCAAAGTTTTTCATACTTAGTGTCATTTCATCACCTCCTATGTGAAATGGCATTCAGTAAAGCGCTAATACGATCATATAATGATTGTGGAGACGAATAACATTCATGCTGTTCATCAGATACTATCTCGTACATTCCATATCTATTTTTCGTTACTTTTAGTTTTGTTTCAGGAATTAATAAAGAATGATTTACCTTTACACGCAATATATCTTCATAAATAGGATCATTTTCTTTCCCAAGATATTCATAAACATGCGTTTGTTCAATCGCATCATTCATTTTGTTCCTCCTTCCACTTCTCATATCACTTTTTTAAAACTATCTTACATGCTTCTCTTTTCTGACTGCTGGATTTTGAATTGCATACAACAGTTCACCGATATATTTTGCTTCCTCGCTATTATTTCCGTAAAGTTGCTGCATAAATAGTTGATAGGATGAAAGTGCTTCACCAATAAAATGTGCCTCTGAATAACTTGCGTGTATATTAATTTCCTTTTTATTAGTGCTATTTATAGCTTGCAAAACGATACCTCCCCAAATTCTTTTAACCACATATATCGCATTTAACTATCCTTCAATGAATGCTATAATATCTATGAGTAAGTCGGGAACGTTGCAGAGATACTAGGCATATCTTTTATTGTGACGTTCCTGTTCTATTAATCTTTTTTTAGTTTCTTCTGCCGTTGGTACATATTTGTCGCTAACAGCACTTTTATGCCTGTTCCACTCCATCCATTTATGTTCTGTGTCTTCTTGACTGTCCTTAGGGTCAAATACCATTACACTTTTCATTCCTTGCCACATTTAAAATCTCTCCTTTCGTCTATAACTTTCTCCTTCAAGTCGGATTGCTTTTGCTAAATCCATCATCCGATCAATAATACGATTGCCATGATTCCCATATTTTTCAGTAAGCATTTTCTCAGAATAATTCGTAGAACAAATAACTGATTTATTGAGTCGCATATCGAATATCTTATACAACACATCAGATGCCCAACTTTCATGTCCATATTCGTTTGCTTTCACATATTCAGAGCCAATATCATCAAGTACCAACAAATCTAATTCATCTATCATTTGGAAAATCTGCATTTCGCTTATGCTAGAATCCGGACTGTATGTGTTCTTGATAAAATCGAATAAATCAGTGACCTTGATATAGAGCGTTTTATAACCTTGTTGCCGCAGCGTTTTCGTGATTGCAAAAGATAAATGGCTTTTCCCCAGACCACAATCTCCACTAAATAGAAGTGAATGAACACCATCAAAGGTTTTCACATATTTTATTGCTGCTTTTTTTGCTTCGGATTGCGACGTTTCTTTCGGTATATAGGAATCAATCGTTGCTTGTTTCAAATCATGTGTAACTCGCTCAAAAGTTGCAATAAATCGTTTTTCTTTTAGTCTTTCTCTTTCTTCCTTTGTTGGTACGTTTAGCTCTTCTAATAACTGTTGTTCCATACAATGTTTACATGCTCCAAGAACACCTTTGGGAGTTTCATATAATTTGTATAGATTTCCGCATTGCTCACATTCCTTTTCACGACATTCTTTAAAAGGTAAAGATTTTTTAAGCAGCGTTCCTATAGCTTCCATCGATAACACCCCCTAAAATCTATCTCTATTCGGATCGTAATCTATTTGGCTTACAGCTTGCTTATTTCGGTTTTTGTGATTCTTATCGATTTCTTCAACGGTTAGTAAGGATTCGTTTTCCCAGTTTCTTAAGATGCCTTCCGTATATTTAAGTCGTCTAGCATCATTTTCACAAGCAATATTTAATGCCTTTAAAATGACTTCACTGGGATCCTTAAATGATGAATCATCCAACCACAACAACAACTGTTTTTTTGCATGAATGTTATTTACACCAAATCCGTTTTTATCCCAGAACTGAATAATCTGCGCTACGTCTTTATCTTGTTCTTGTTCTATTTCTATATCTTGTTCTTTATCTCTTTCTAGTTCTTCTTCTGTACCATCACGTGACGTCACGCTAACGTCAACTGTTTTATTTTCTAGTAATTGCTGCTTCTTTCTTTCGCGATACCTTTTGTTACGCTCTGCATTCAACTTCCTTACACGGTCCATTCCTTCAACATTTTGATGCTTTTCCCAGTTCGAAATTCGAATAAATGAATCATCATCAATAAAGATCATCCCGAACTCCCTTAGTGTTTTTAAAGCGAGCCTTACTGTATTGAGTGACCTATCAAATATAGTTGCAAGCATTTCCTCTGTATACGGGACATTTTCGTTCAAATAAATATAACCGTTGGCATTTGTTCTCCCGGCCTGTGACAGAAGTTTAATCCAAATGATTAGAATGGTATCAGCCTCTGGAAGCTTCTCTATAAGTTTTATTTTTTCATCATCAAACATGGCAGTACTTAACTTAATCCATTTAATGTTGCCCATTTTTTACCTCCAGAATTAAACAGGTTTAAATAATTTCAGGCAATTTAGATGCTTAATTCCCCTCCTACATACTCTTTTAGTAACTTTGGTGAGATATGGTATGTCCATTTACTAGACATTTGAATTGCAATACCAATTGGTAAAATATCTCGTTGTAATCCAATTCGAACAAATTGTTCAGATTTACCTAAAATCTTTGCTGCCTCAGAAACTTTAATATTCATGCTTTCTTTCTCATCAACACTTGTTTCCAAATTAATCCCTCCAAACGAATTGTTTTACCTTTTATTCAGTTGATAATGCTGTGTCATAATAAAATACTTCATGGAAACTTAAATCGTTAAAGCTCCGCAGAACACCTGCAATAAACTTACCTCCCGGATTTCTCTTGCCATTCATAATTCGGTTAACAGTAGTTTGCGTAACTCCTACCTTATCCGCAAATTGACTTTGAGAAATATCCTTGTCTTTCAAATATGCCTTCAAAAAGTCTAAATTAATTAAAATGACATTTACATCTTTCAAATGAACCCTCCTTTTACCTTTTGGTAATTATTTTTAGTAATATAAGTGTAGAAGGGTATCAGTGTTTAGGAGAGAAAACTATGAGCAATCAATTTGGAGAATATCTAAAAGCAAAAAGGGATGAAAAAGGTTACACCATCAATCAACTTTCTTTGTATTCAGGTATTAGCGCTGCGCAATTGTCCAGAATCGAAAATGGAAAAAGAGGCATTCCCAAAGCCGAGAATATCCAAAAACTTGCGGAAGCACTATCCATTCCTTATGATGAAATAATGAGGGTGGCTGGTTATTACAAACCAAACAACACCAAGCAAGAGGAAGATCTTCCTGAGCTGTCAGATAAGGAAGAGCGTGATATAGCTAAGGATCTAGAAAAGATGATAAATAACTTATCTAATGATGATGCATACTCACAATTCGATGGAAGGGCGATAGATGAAATGGATAAAGAAGATAGAGAACTACTAATTGCTTCATTGGAAAATTCACTTCGCATGGCTAAACGAATGGCAAAACAAAAGTTTACCCCCAACAAATATAAAAAATAAGGTATTCTATGGCGCATTTAATGCCTAGGAATACAGCAATAAAACTTATTGATAAATATGGAACAAATTGCCCTTTTGAAATAGCAGAGCGTAAAGGTATCATGATTATTTTTGAATCTCTGGGGGGATCTTTGGGATACTACACTTGCTACAAAAGGATTCAATCTATCCATATTAATGATAATATAGATGAGACATTGCAAAGATTTGTCTGTGCTCATGAATTAGGCCATTCGTTATTGCATAAAAGTGAAAATGCACCTTTTTTAAAGAAGAACACCTTCTTTACTACAAACAAAAATGAGGTAGAGGCTAATACATTTGCAGTTGAATTGCTTATTCCAGATAAATGTATTTATGAATTTAAAGATACAAGCGTTACCATAAATGAAGTAGCTCAAACGTATGGCGTTCCAGAAGAAATGTGCAATCTGAAAAAAATTGATCATATAAAGTAGGTATGCAAATATTGCATTCTTTTTTTTAACACATATATAGAACATATATTCCCATATGTCTATCCTGCTGATATGAAAGGTGGTAAGGAAATTGAAAAATCCAAATGGATACGGCTCCGTATGCAAATTGTCCGGTAAACGAAGAAAACCATTCGCGGTCATAGTCACTACTGGATGGAATGACGAAGGAAAACAAAGACGGGAGTATCTAGGATATTATAAAAGCAGAAGAGAGGCCATGGTAGCATTAGCTGATTATAATAATAACCCGTATGATTTATCAGCTGGCAAGCTCACATTTAAAGAAGTATATGAACGCTTAATAAAAGAACGTTTCCCTAAAATTTCAAAATCAAATCAACTTGGCTATGAAATGGCTTTTAGAAGATCAGAACCTTTACACGATATGAAATTTAATGAAGTAAGGAAGGCTCATCTACAATCTGTAATTGATAACTGTGATAAATCATGGGGTACAAAGAAAAAAATAAAAGTATTATTTAATCAAATGTATAAACATGCTTTAGAAAACGATTTAACACATAAAGATTATGCTAGATTTGTCGAGCTTCCAAAAAATGATACAAAGAATTCCAGAAAACCATTTACTTTGGATGAGATTAATATTCTTTGGGAAAACATCGACCGCTTCGATGACATTGATTCTGTTTTAATTATGATTTACACTGGTTTGCGCCCTGGGGAACTTGTGGAAGTAAAAAATAAAAGTATTCAATTAGATGAAAGGTATTTTCGGGGTGGCTTCAAAACGGAAGCTGGGACGAATAGGGTCATACCAATTCATAAAAAAATCCATAAATTAATTGAAAATCGTATGGATCCTAATAATGAATATCTGATTACAAACTTTGAGGGTAGTAAGTTGAGTTATTATGTTTATTATCACGAGAAGTTTAAAAAGATTATGCAGCAACTAGAATTAAATCATAGACCACACGATTGCAGACATACCTTCGCAACCCTTATGGATAATGCTGATGCAAATAAACTATCAATCAAACGGATCATGGGTCACGCAGCTAAAGATATCACTGATAAAGTTTATACGCATAAAGATATCAAGCAGCTTCTTATGGCAATTGACAGGCTATAAGAAAGCTGCTTTTTGTAGCTTTGAAACAAAGTTTGATCAGAAAGGCATGACAAGCCTGGATAATACCCTAATCAAGACGAATCCATTTTGAAAAAAGGATTGTTCAAAATGGATTCTCTCTTTGTGAAATGATATACATTTTTTATAAAAAGGTTTGACCATTTTCCTCCTTTTGGTGTTAAACAAACGCGCCCGATTGTTGTATTGTATTTTTTGATTTTTTCATGAGATAACATTTAAATACAAGTCAATATTATTGACAAAATAATTTAATTATGCTATAATTTACAGTTATTATATTTTCGTATATAATAAGATTCTCCTGGCCAGGGGAATCTGGGTGTTTTTGCCCAACCCCTCGAAAAGGCCCATTTCAAAACAATCAAAAAATATAACCCCTAATACATTCAGACATTAAAGATTCGCTTCATACTCTTTGACCCTTCTATAAAACGTGTTGCTTTTCATGCCCACTCGTTTCATGGCTTCGACTGCCGTGATTTTATTGTGTTTCCATTCGGGATAAACAGCTTTAAAGGTATCATCGATCTTATGTTTTTTCCTCCCGAACTTTACACCATTTTGCTTAGCAATTCGAATGCCTTCCTCTTGTCTTTCTCTTGTTCGTTTGCGTTCATCCTCAGCCATGTAACTCAATAATTGCAGGATTAAATCGGAGATCAAGGTTTCAAGACCATCCAAGTCTTTATATTTCATTGTGTTAAGCAAAGGCATATCTAACACGGCAATATCAATTTGCTTGGTTTTGACGAGGTCTTGCCATTCGTCCAAAATCATTTGTTTATTACGTCCCAGTCGATCCAACGATTTGATATATAAAGCGTCTCCTTCTCGAAACATTCGTTTCATCAATTGGTACTCAGGCCTCTTAAAGTCTTTACCGCTCGCTTTGTCTACAAATATATATTCCTCTGGAATGCCAATGTCTTTGGCAGCTTCAAATTGCCTTTCTAATGATTGATCTTTGCTGCTGACTCGTGCATAAAAAAAGGATCTCACGATGTCCCACACCTTCCCTAAATGAATGATTGATTTCTTAGATGATATATAGAAAAACTTATATAACTATTATAGATTTGTTTCAAAATATCTACAAGTTTATAGACATGTTTCAAAATGATTTATGTTATACTTATGACATATAAAACAACGATAAAAGGACTCTTTCAAAAGGTTTACTTTTTGAAATAGGGAAAGGAAGGAGAAACGATGACGGTTGAAACCACGAAAACACACCAAAAACGAATAAGCATTTTGGGGGAGGATGAATTTACAGCACTCTTTGAAAGGCCGCATTTTACATATGAAGATCGTTGTTATTATTTTTCCCTTTCCCAGCCCGAGAAAGAGTTGCTACAAAATCTGCATTCCTTTAAATCTAAAGTTTATTTCGTGCTGCAACTTGGTTATTTCAAGGCCAAGCACCTATTTTTCACATTTGATCTCCATGAAGTAAAGGAAGATCTTCAATACGTGCTGAAACAACATTTTAATGATAGAAAAATGGTTGATTTAAGTACCGTTCATAAGTCAACTCGTTTCAAGCAGCAACAATTGATCCTTGAACGATTCAATTACCGCAGTTGTGGTTCTGAGGAAAGAAAACAAATTGAAAAAAAGGCCTATCATGCCGTCACCATTTCCGGTAAACCCATTTTTATCTTCCGTGAAATCATGAATTATTTAAATGAACAACGTATTGTTGTGCCAGGATACAGTTTTATTCAAGAAACAGTGAGTCAGGCAATCACCTTTGAACAAAATCGATTAACAGCCATCATGCATAACCATCTAAAACAGCCTGATATCCAGGCATTGAAGGCACTACTCGAAGATGCTCAAGGGTTATATGAAATCACACTGCTTAAACGTGAACCTAAGGATTTTAGCCTGAAAGAAATCAAACGTGAGATTGACCGAGGGGAGCAAATCCAGTCTTTATACCAACTTGCTCACACCCTTTTGCCCAAGTTAGGCGTTTCGAATGAAAGCATTAAATACTTTGCTTCATTGGTCAATTATTACTCTGTTTACAAACTCAAAAGGCTGGATGAGTGGTTGGTGTACGTTTATTTATTATGCTTTGTGTATTATCGCTATCAGCGTATGAATGACAATCTGATCAATACCTTGATTTACAATGTTCGGCGATACATCGATGAATCCAAGTCAACGGCTAAAGATCAAATATATCAGCACTATGCGGAAAATCGACAAAACATGAAAAAGGCTGGCGAAGTGCTTCAATTACTCACTGACGACAGCATTGAGGCTGACACCCCTTTTGGCGATATTCAAGCGAGAGCTTTTTCTATCTTGGAACGGCAAAAACTTACTAATCTTGCCGATCAAATCGCCACGAATGCAAAGTGGGATGAAACAATTCTCCAATGGGAACACATTGACCAATTAGCTCGTCAATTTAAACGTCATTTACGCCCTTTGCTGCTTATGGTTAAATTTGCTGCTCCCTCCAAAAATGATCCACTTATGGAGGCTATAGATTTTATAAAGCAAGCTTTTCATCAAAATAAACCGTTAGGGCAATATGCTGCAGATCATTTACCTCAACTCTTTATATCGGATAGTATGAGGCGTTACATCTATGAACAAGACCCTGATGAGGAAAAGAACATCAAAGTTGATCGCTATGAGTTTCTTATTTATCGGCTTTTGCGTAATCGACTGGAAGCAGGGGATGCTTTCTGTCGTGAAAGCATTCGATTTCGTAGTTTTGAGGATGATCTCATTGATGATGAAAAGTGGCAACAGAAAGACAAATTGTTGGCTGATGCTGGTTTAATAACTTTCCGCCAGCCTATCCATGAGCATTTAGATAAATTAAAGCAACAGCTAGAAAGACGCTTAACAGAGGTGAACCAACGAATTGCGTCTGGCGAAAATGAACATGTTCATAAAAAACGGGGACGCTATGGCCGATGGACGCTTTCCAATACGCGAGATACGGAATCCATTAATCATACCTTTTTTGATGCACTGAGCCCGATTGATATTGGAAGTGTTTTGCACTACGCCAATCAACACTGTTCCTTTATGGAAGCGTTTGACCACATTTTAGGTCGTTATGCCAAACAGCCAAGAGAGGATCATGTTTTAGTTGCTTGTTTGATTGCTTGGGGTACAAACATGGGCTTGGGAAGAATGGGGGAAATCTCTGATATTCGTTATCCTTCGCTTTCAGCTACATCGGATAACTTTATTCGTTTAGAAACGTTAAAAGAAGCCAATGACCGAATCAGTAATGCCGTAACAGAGCTGCCAATCTTTCACCATTACGATATCGATGATACCATTCATTCCAGCAGTGATGGCCAAAAATTCGAAACGCAAATTAATACCATGAATTCGCGTCATTCACCTAAATATTTCGGCTTGAAAAAGGGGATTGTTTCTTACACTATGGTTGCTAACCATATTCCCGTCAACGCCCGGATTATTGGAGCAAATGAGCATGAAAGTCATTACGTATTTGACATCCTATATAACAACACAACCGATGTTCAGCCCGAAGTGCATTCTACTGATACTCATGGAACCAATGAAGTAAATTTTGCCATTCTTCACTTTTTCAGTTATCAGTTTGCTCCTCGTTACAAGGATATTTATGGCACCGTCAGCAGATCATTATACGGTTTCCAACATCCAAGTCACTACGGTGATATGTTAATTAAACCCGTTCGAAAAATCAACACAGATCTGATTGCTGAGGAATGGGAGAATATCCAGCGTATTGTTTTATCTTTAGCCCTTAAATCCACAACACAGAGCATCATCGTTGGGAAATTAAGTGCCTATGCCCGTAAAAACAGAACCAAGCGTGCATTATGGGAGTACGATAACATCATCAAAAGCCTATATTTTCTGGATTACATTGATTCGCCACCCTTACGCCGGAATGTGCAACGAACCTTAAACCGGGGTGAGAGTTACCATAAATTACGCCGGGCTGTATCGCATGCTAATTTTGGTAAACTACGTTTCAAAACCGAACAAGAACAACAAATTTGGAATGAATGTAGCCGTCTCATTGCTAATTGCATCATCTATTACAATGCCAGCATTTTATCAAACATCCTGACTTACAGAGAAAATCAGGGACAGGATTCAGATGTATTAAAGCAAATTTCTCCCGTGGCATGGCAACACATCAATTTGTATGGTCATTATGAATTTAATAAGTCACATGAATCGATCGATATGGATGCCATCACTAAAAGATTGAATCACTTTCCGGCAATACCAAACAATTAACTGATAACAATCCATGATCAGATTTACAATACACAAAGGTGCTACTTCGATTAAGAAGACACCTTTTTTTACTACAATTTGTTACTTCTATTCGGGGATTGCGCCCATCCCACCTTTTTTGGGGGGATGGGCAGAAACATCCTTATTCCATCAGTTCAATAACAATTTATTATTTTTTAATACATAGTTATTGAATTACAATAAATGTGTATGTTATTATAATAATAATGATGGATAAGCGAGGTGCTTTTAATGCAACGAGGAACAACACTCTTTTTAAGAATAGCTGTTTATCTTATTGGGATTATGGTACTTGCCTTGTTTATATTTTGGTTGCCTAGATTAGCAGACGATACAGCAGAAATGTTTCCGAAGTTTTCCTATTTACGATTTCCCGTTTTAATCGGTTTGTATGTAACAGGAATTCCGTTTTACTTTGCTTTGTATAAAGCCTTGAAACTTTTAACTTACATTGATAAAAACAATGCCTTCTCGAAGCTATCGGTAAATGCATTAAGATACATAAAATACTGTGCAATAACAATTAGCGTCTTATACGCCATAGGAGCTATCTTCTTATTGACTCAAAACGCTTTACATCCCGGAATAGCAATTATCATATTTACAATTATTTTTAGTTCCGTTGTTATTGCAGTCTTTACTATGGTTCTTCAGAAGTTGTTGAAAAGTGCTTTAGATATAAAATCAGAAAATGATTTAACGGTCTGAGGTGAAAACAGTGGCAATTATAATCAACATTGATGTGATGTTGGCAAAAAGAAAAATGAGTGTAACAGAATTATCCGAGAAGGTAGGAATCACAATGGCTAACATATCTATTTTAAAAAATGGAAAGGCAAAAGCGATTCGATTATCTACTTTAGAATCCATTTGCAGGGCATTGGATTGTGAGCCGGGAGATATTCTAGAATATCAAAAGGATTAGCTAATCAATACCAGGTAATGAAATGAAGGCCGGTACTTATTACATAAATTGAAAGGAAGTGTTAATCATTACAGTTTCATTAATATTTTTAGTGATTGTAGGTGTCATTGTACTTGCAATGTTTATTGCGCCGATGATTATAGCCATTAAAAAAAGTGAAAAAGGAAAACGTCCCTATAGTATTTCTTACGTAGTAGTAGGACTATTGATTTTTCAATGGGTGTTTTTCCTGGTTGGCGGCTACACTTTACTACCTGTGAATGTTGCGGATTCATTGTTTGTACCCATATGGTTAGTGTTGTGTGTAGGGAGTGCAATCACAGCTATCGTTGAATTCAAAAACAACAAGTTTTTTTCTATTCCCGTTGGAGGCCTAACAATAATTAGTTTTTTATTTAGTGTCCTTGCCTATGGAATAGGGGAAATGTGATTATCTGTTTATTTTGTTTCTGTTAAACAATAAAGCGGGCTAGATTATTGCATAAATAATCTAGCCTACAGATGGTTTAATGTTTATGATATTTTGTATAGTGCCCCTGTTTGTAAGAGCAATATGCTGCTCTGTATTTTTGATTACATTTATTATGCGCTTTACAATATCTTAGTGCGCCATAGTCGCAGTCACTGTGATAAAAATTAATAATCGCTTGTGGCTTCCATTTTTGTAGGTGCTTATTATTGCTTTTTGGGCCATTAAATCTATTACAATGGACTGGATCTCCATATTTAAATGTCTTTGAACCATAAGGGGGCATTTTCACTTTCGCTAATCCAATTTTGTGTTCTCCAGAACTGTCATGCTCGTCCATGTTCCCGATTATTTCATTTAAATTCTGTTCTAAGATTACTTCATATTCTCCATTTTCATTCTTTCTGATGGTTTCTTTATTATTTTCATCACTTTCAACCTCAATTGTTTCGGGGTTACCTTCTACCTCAAAACGACCATCATTTATTTCTGTTTTTTTCCCATTCACTATTAAAGTGTTTTCATTATTATGACCATCATGATTTTCAGGCTCTGTGCTTTCCAGCATCTTATTTTCAGGAGGAAGATAACCATCTTTTATAGCCTTATCAATTTCTTCCGGAACCGAGCGATATTGTACAAGAACCCCATCTTCTAATTCCCATCCAATTTCTTTTAGGTCTTCCTTTTCTTTAGGTGTTGCACTGTCCCAATCTGTTTCTGGAGCGGTATATTTAATAATGATTTTACCTTTCTCCGGTTTTGTTTGGTCTTTGCTTATTGTTTTGTTAGTACCTGTTGTCGCAAACGCTGAGGTAATTGGAACAATAGCGATTAAAGAGAGTATCGCAATAAAAAATGTGACGTAAATTGCCTTTCTTTTCATTAATACAACCCCTTTTCTATTTTATATATAAATGCTATCATAGCCTCGCATTAAATGTAAGCATTTTCCCAAAAATATAAATAATGATTAATTCAAAAACTTAATAACCCCCATCAATATTTATAACAATCCCGTTAGAAGGTACAAACCTTGTGAAAGACGCTTTAAACCTAACTTTTTTTGTTTCAAATTAAAGTAATGTAAAAGGGTGTAACCATTTTGACGAGGTTTGAGGTTAATTTAAATATTCTGAAACATACCTTTTCGAGGGGTTGGGCAAAAACACCCAATCTTATTTTTATTATATGGGGGAATCAATGTATGGAGAAAAATGAATCCAGTTTAACTTCCTTAATTTCAGCTTTTGGTCGAGCATACCATAGTAAATATGACACACCAAAGATTTTTGATGATTATATTGCAAAAGATTTAATTACCCAAAAGGAATTTGAAGATATTCGTAAAAACATGATTCAAGGAATTCAATTTTTTAATCATGAAATTGCTATAAAATTTCAAGATCAACCCGATGAAATATTAAAATGGATTACACAAGTTCAACTCTCACCAACTCCATTAGCACGTGCTGCCTATTGTGAAAAAGTATTATTCCATGAGATAGTACTAGGAGCTGAACAATATGTCATTCTAGGAGCTGGATTGGATACATTTTGTTTTCGGAACCCAGAATTAGACCCTAAGTTGGAAATATTTGAAGTTGATTATCCGTCTACACAAGATTTTAAAAGGAATAGGCTAGCCAAATCTAATTATCAAATTCCTTATAATTTTCACTTTGTTCCAATGGATTTCACCAAAGATATTATCCTACAAAACCTTATTGATGAGGGTTTTCAACCAAACAAAAAAACCTTTTATAGTCTCTTAGGTGTTTCCTATTACTTAACAAAAGAAGAAATTTCAAATTTAATTAAAGAATTATTTGCAGAGATTCCATTGGGAAGTTCCATCGTTTTTGATTATGCAGATGATAAACTATTTGAAGAAAAAGGATTGTCTAACCGAGTTCAGAATATGGTGCAAATGGCATCCGCTAGTGGCGAACCAATGAAATCATGTTTTACTTATGACGAAATAGAAATATTGTTAGAAGATGCAGGATTACTTATTTACGAACATTTATCACCCGATGTTATAAATAATAAATTCTTTAGCGATCGTTCGGATTATTTAAAAGCCTTTGAAACGATTCATTACATCCATGCTGTAAAAAAATAATTATTTGTTTAATATCAGCTTACCCCTTAATCCTCTATTTGATTGAGGGGTAGGCTTATTATTAATTATTACACAATCTGGCCCTTTAACGGCGCAATGCTTATTCAACAACTGCGCCCTATAAAGGAATAAACACAATAAACACTATAGTTTGAATTTCTTTAGTTAAGGGTGAGAATAAACTCTTCAACATCCTTACCACGCGCGTTTGCATACCCGCTATCTTCACCCGAAATCATGAACCCACATCTTTTTAAAACCTTTATGGATCCAGTATTGTCTTTTGCAGCGCGAGCATAAAGTGGACGAATTGAAACCTGTTTTAGAAATTCTTGTAAAGCGTTGGTTGCGATTCCCTTACCCCAGTATTCCTTTCCAATCCAATAGGTTACTTCTGGTTTTCCGGACTGCTCGAAGTGTACAATATGGCCAACTACGGTGTTCTCAACAATGATAGTTTGCTTAATAATATTCTTATTCGTAAGTATTTTGTTCCAGTGTTCAGCGAAGCTATTCCAATCATTAGGGTCCTTACTTGTAAAGGCGGCCATTTGGTTTGCCTCACTGTCCCGTTGATGCTTAAAAAAAATAGGAAGGTCATCCTCATCCACATTCCGAAGCACTAAATTGCTCATTAAACTCACCCTCTGTCGTTTACTTTATTCTAGCAAACGTACGTTCCCTAAGCAATATATTTTATCGTGTAAAACCACCTTGATATGCTTAGTACCAATTCATTTCCTTGTTCAACAAAATGGCCCTAATATGCAAGATGGGTGCTTCTCCTTATTAGGGAATAGCGCCCGATGAATCAACAATATGCGCAAGGCTTATTCCGCGAATGAGCCCTATTGCTGGAGATCAAACCCTTTAAATTAGTATTAAAAGATTGTTTATAAACGAGTACATATGCGTAATTGATTTCCATCAGGATCTACGACTGTCATCATACGAAGTCCTTCAAGATCCTCATTTGGAGGTTCCGTAATACGGATATCTTTTTTACTCTTTAATTCGTAGTACCATTTATCAACATTGGGAACAAATAAGTGAATTAACCCACCCGTTTCGCAGTCTCCAGTATGTTCAGTTAAATAAATAGTCATTTCGTCCTTAGTGATCTGAACAAAAACAGGAAAATCAGGTTCAAACCGATGCTCCCAATCAATTTGAAATCCCATTCCTTCTACGTAAAACGCCTTACTCTTTTTATAATCAGTAATGCGGAATGCAGGAACCACTTTTTGCATATTGACATCCTCCATGATAAGTTATTTCTAATTTTCAACAAGCAGGTTAGATGATCCTGCCTATTTAGTCTTTTTTAAAAAAATTAACCTCTAAATATCTTTTAGCCAGTAAACTTTGACAATCTGTCCCTTAAATGAAAACAGACGTATTTCTTAGAGAAACGCGCCCTAGTCTGGAATAAAGTCTAAACTATGTATTACTTTACATTAAATTTCTTGATACAAGCCAATCCTATTTCCGTATGGGTCTTCAAAAGAACACCAAGCAGCTGGGACACCTTCTCTGGTGTTAACACTTTCTATCTCTATGTTTAAAACTTCCACAAGCCTTCTTCTTTCATTTTCAATGTCTTCTACACCTAACCTCAATGGACCATTCCCATTTGTTGGTTCACCTTTAGCAACCTGAAGCCACGTGTTAGGAACAATCTCCCACTCTGCAAAGTCCCCGTGTGGTATGAAGTCAGGTTTCCTGTTAAAAAGCTTTTCATACCACTTTATCCCCTTTTCATAATCAGTAATTCTCACTTGAAATGTTACACCGGTATTCTTCTCCATTGACATTACCCCCCATTAAAGTAAACTGCTGCTCTTTTGTACAAAAATAAAATCAGATATAATACTACTTCGACAACCTCAGAAGCTTCTGCTTATACAACAAAATGGCCCGTTTGTTGCACTATCCCAATCCATCTTATCAATGTAATTGTATCAAACCTAATTTCAAAACCACAGTTTCTTTTTCTCTAAATTATTTGTCTGCTACTTGTATGTTACGTGTATGCTACGTGTGAATTTCCCCCTGTTTTTAAAGCACCGCATATACAGTAAAATCCCCCAACCATAGGTGGTTGAGGGATTTGCAAGTGTTGATTTATTAACGTTTTGAGAACTGTGGTGCACGACGTGCTTTTTTAAGACCGTATTTATAACGTTCTTTCATACGAGCATCACGAGTTAGGTAACCCTCTGATTTTAGAGCGCTACGGTACTCAGGATCAGCTTCTAGCAATGCACGTGCAACTCCGTGACGGATAGCTCCTGCTTGACCAGTGAAGCCGCCACCATGAACGTTGACAATAATGTCATATGTTCCTTGTGTTTCTGTTGCTACAAGTGGTTGGTTTAAAATTAACAACTGTGTTTCATATGGGAAATAATCAGCTGCATTACGACCGTTAATTGTAATGTTGCCTGTACCAGGTACTAAACGTACGCGCGCAGTTGATTTTTTACGACGACCTGTGCCATAGTATTGTACTTGTGCCAAAATGATTTACCTCCTTTTAATTACCCACGAAGCTCATAAACTTCTGGTTTTTGTGCTTGATGATTGTGTTCAGCGCCTCTGAATACATGAAGCTTCTTAGCCATTCTGCGACCTAAAGGACCGTTTGGAAGCATTCCTTTAACTGCCATCTCTAGCATACGCTCAGGATATTTTGTACGCATTTCCTCTGCATTACGTTCTTTTAAACCACCAGGGTGGTTTGTATGACGGTAGTATTTTTTATCTGTTAGTTTATTACCAGTTAATTCAATTTTCTCTGCGTTAATGATGATGACATGGTCACCTGTATCTGCATGTGGCGTGTAAGTTGGTTTATGCTTTCCACGAAGGATCGCAGCAACTTCACTTGCTAAACGACCTAATCGTTTGCCTTCTGCATCAACAACTAGCCATTTGCGTTCGATATTATTTTCATTTGCCATGAAAGTTGTGCGCATGTGTCTTTCCCTCCAAAATAATTAAATTCAAATTTCTATTCGTTCGTCTATTTCAACATAATTAGTTTCCGGGGCTAATCATGGTTTAGAAATAAAATGCCATTAATCATAATACACCAAATATCACTATTATGTCAAGGTTTATTCCTCTTCAACTTTACGAGATCGCCTTTTTTCACCCATAGAGCAAAGAATGCTTTAATATAGGCTCTTTACCATGTCCCACCCAAATGCGCACCACCCTATTTATTCCGTTTGGATTAGTAGTTACACTCTTCCAAATGGTTTGTGTTGCCGCAAATCACTACCCTTATCACTTGCAAGAATAATTAGTATTTCACACGACACAAATAGAGGCCTTGTGCGGGCACTGTTTCTCCTACTGCACGTCTATCCCTTTTTGACAGTAAAACAGCTATATCAGACGCTTCTCGCCTTCCTTGACCTATGTCTAATATTACACCAACGATGATGCGCACCATATTATATAAAAATCCGCTGCCGCGAAAAATAAATTCGATTTCGGCGCCTCTTTTTTCACAGGTTACTTGATAAAGCGTACGCTGTTTGCTCCCTCTTGTTGTTGCTTTAGCAGAGGAAAAGGTTGTAAAATCATGCGTTCCTTCCAAATAACGGCATGCTACTTGCATGGAAGCAACGTCTAATGCATACGGGAAAAAATAAGCATAATGGCGTCTAAATACATCCGGTTCCTTTGCATGATAAACATAATAACGATATTCCTTCTCTACTACATCATACCTAGCGTGGAACGTATTAGGAACCACTTCTACCTGCTTAACATAAATGTCATCAGGGAGCAAGGTGTTTAATGCTTGCTTCCAATTGTACATAGGGATGTTGTATGGAGAATCAAAGTGAATCGTCTGTCCTTTCGCATGAACGCCTGTATCGGTTCTCCCTGAAGGATGAATGCGTACAGGTTCACCTTTATGCATTTTTTGTAATGCTTTTTCTAGTATTCCTTGTACGGTTCTTTTTCCAGGTTGGATTTGAAAGCCCGAGAAATGAGAGCCGTCATATTGAAGTGTACATTTTAGTCGTTCCATGTTTTTGCAGCCTTTCTATCTAGTTCCTTGTAAAAAATAGTCCTAAGATGACGAATATAAATAAAATGTATATTCCTACGTCTAGCTTCGTAAATTTTAATTCTCGTAACTTGGTACGACCTTCGCCACCTTGATAGCCTCTCGCTTCCATCGCCATAGCTAGCTCTTCTGCTCGTTTGAAAGCACTGACGAATAAGGGAACGAGCAATGGCACGACGGCTTGTATGCGATCTTTGAGCTTCCCTGTTCGAAAGTCAACGCCACGTGACGCTTGCGCTTTTGAGATTTTATCTGTTTCTTGTAACAACGTTGGAATGAAACGGAGTGATATCGACATCATTAACGCCAATTCATGAACCGGAAATTTCACTTTTTTTAATGGTTGCAACATGCTTTCAATCGCATCCGTTATTTCTATCGGTGTTGTTGTCAATGTTAGTAGCGACGTGACTAAAATAAGTAGAAAGAATCGCATGGAAATAGCAAAACCTTGAATTAACCCACCAGAGTATACTTGAAAGGTAAAAATCTCGAATACGACATCACCTTCTTTTGTAATAATTACATGGAGTAGAAAGGTAAAAATAATTAAAAACCATACAGGCATTAAACCCTTTAAAACAAATCGTAATGGTACACGAGATGTTATCATACTTAAAAGTGCGAAAACAGTTAATATTGTATAGCTCCACACATTGTTCGCTAAAAAGACGACAAACACAAAGATAAATATAATTGTAATCTTCGTTCGTGGGTCTAATCGGTGAACAACGGAGTTCCCTGGTACGTACTGACCAATAACCATGGCATTATTCATGGCTTTTCCCTCCTTTAAGCACGGCGGTAATAGCAGTTGCTAATTCGCGCTCAGACTGCTTCGTAAAAGGGAGTTTGGTGTGAAATTTTTCATTCCAACGATTAATAAAGGCTACCATTTCGGGAACATCCAGTTGAACTTGTTGCAATGCTTCCTTTTGCACAAACACTTCCTCTGGTTTCCCTTCCATATATTTACTACCTTTATTTAAAATAATGACATGATCCGCATACGTAACGGCATCCTCCATGCTATGTGTGACGAGTATCGTTGTAAGCTGTTCAGACCGATGGCGTTCATAAAACATCTCCATCATTTCTTTTTGCCCTCTTGGATCAAGTCCTGCAGTCGGTTCATCTAAGACAAGGACGTTTGGTTTTGTAGCTAAAACACCAGCAATAGCGACCCTGCGCATTTGCCCACCACTTAAATCAAAGGGGGAGCGCTCTACATAATCTGCTGATAAACCAACAGCTTGTAATGCTTCTGTCACTCGCCGTTGTATTTCGCTATCCCCAACACCAAAATTTTTAGGTCCAAAGCTAATATCCTTCGCAACCGTCTCTTCAAATAGTTGATGCTCCGGATATTGAAATACGACACCGACCTTGCTTCTTAGCTGTTTCATATGTTTCGGCTTTTTTTCTGCCGTGAGCTCAAAGTCTCCTATCTTTACTTTTCCTGCTGTCGGCTGAACAAGACCATTTAAATGCTGAATTAAAGTTGATTTCCCTGAACCCGTATGACCTACAATGGCTACAAATGTTCCAGAAGGGATATGAAAGCTTAATTGGTCAATCGCTTTATGAGCAAATGGGGAGTGCTGTTGATAGATATAGCTTACGTTCTCGAATGTAATGTCCATAGTTCCTCCAACAGTTCTTCATGATTTAATGGTTCTTTTGTGATGGGAATGCCCGTCTGTTTTAAAGCTTTTGCTAAGGAAGCAATAAACGGAACATCTAATCCAATTGCAAGTAGATCATCTTGCTTAGAAAAAAGCTCTCTCGGATGAGACTCGTCCCAAACTTGACCTTCATTCATTACAATAACCCGATCTGCTTGGACAATTTCTTGCAGGTCGTGTGTAATTGTTAGTAAGGATACATCCTTATTTGCTTGCAAATGAGCGACGGTTTGCATAATATCTCTTCTTCCTCTTGGGTCTAACATCGCTGTTGCTTCATCTAAAATAAGCACTTTGGGAGATACAGCTAGCACGCTTGCAATAGCTATACGTTGCTTTTGTCCACCAGATAGACGATGAGGCTCCGTTAAGCGATAATCCACCATGCCAACTGCATGTAACACATCATCAAGTCGCTGTAGCATTTCCTCTCTTGGAAAACCTCTATTCTCCATGCCAAATGCAACATCGTCTTGTACCGTTGTACCTACAAATTGATTATCTGGATTTTGAAACACCATGCCGACATCTTTACGTACATCCCAAATGGTATCTTCCTGCACTTTTTTCCCAGCTACATAAATTTCCCCTTCTTGCGGAAATAAAAGTCCATTCATTAATTTAGCTATGGTAGATTTCCCCGAACCATTATGACCAATAATGGCAACCCATTCTTCGCGATCGATCTCAAAGCTACAGTTTTTCAGTACCCATGGCTGCTCTGCTCCATATCGAAATGATACATTTCTAAACTCTACCAATTTTTCATTGCTACTCATCTAAACTCCTCCTCTTGCCAAAAAGGGTACTTGTTACAAAACGCAAATTATAGTATTAGAAAAACTTGGCTTGTCGCCGCATCTTATGGTGGAAGCCGTTGGTTTGCTGATACTATAATCCTAGAAACTTTATACTTTCCTATAGACAAAAAAAGGGCTTGGATGTACCTCGTAGAAGAGATTCAGTCCTGCCCTTGTCGCCTGTGGTTACATTAAACTAGTTCAATGATTGCCATTTTCGCACCATCACCTTGACGAGCGCCCAGTTTAAGAACACGTGTGTACCCACCTTGACGGTCTTCGTAACGCGGAGCCACATCATTGAAAAGCTTCTGAATAACGTTTTGATCTTCATTAGCTTCTTGATTATATAGAAATGAGGCTGCTTGACGGCGTGCGTGCAGATCCCCACGTTTGCCTAATGTAATCATTTTATCAACAACGGATTTTAACTCCTTCGCTTTGGCTTCTGTTGTTTCAATCCGCTCATGAATAATTAAATCAGAAGCAAGATTACGAAGTAGCGCCATGCGTTGATCCGATGTACGACCTAATTTTCTAGCCATGGACTATCCCTCCCTTTCTTTGATGACTTTTAAAAACTTCCATTCAAACGACCTTGTATACTCACATTAGGTCTACCTTGTTTTATCTTTTCCTACGCACATCCTCTACTCTTCGTAAAAAAGCGATGACAGATCCTTTTCCAAAACGCAAAAAAGTGATGCAACGAACGAAAGCAAACTAAAAATACTGAATGGAGTAATTCGTATATGCAAGCACTATTTATCCGTGTGCCGTAATTTTCTAATGATGTCTATATGATTAGTCATCGTCTCGCAAGCCAAGACCTAAATCGTTAAGCTTCACTTTTACTTCTTCTAACGACTTACGTCCAAGATTGCGTACCTTCATCATATCTTCTTCAGATTTATTTGCTAGTTCTTGTACGGTGTTAATCCCAGCACGCTTTAGACAGTTATAGGACCTGACAGAAAGATCAAGTTCTTCAATCGTCATTTCCATCACTTTTTCTTTTTGGTCTTCTTCCTTCTCGACCATCACTTCAGCGTTTTTCGCTTCATCTGTTAAACCTACAAAAATATTAAGATGCTCTGTAAAGACTTTCGCACCTAAAGAAACAGCTTCTTCTGGACGAATACTGCCATCTGTACGTACATCTAATGTTAATTTATCAAAGTTAGCTACTTGACCAACACGTGTATTCTCTACTTGGTAGGTTACACGTGATACTGGAGTAAAAATGGAGTCAACTGGAATTATCCCGATTGGCTGATCATCACGTTTGTTTGCTTCAGCAGGTCGATACCCACGTCCACGTTCTGCAGTAATTTTCATATACAAGCTGCCTTTGTTATTCAATGTAGCAATTAACAAATCCGGATTTAGGACCTCTACATCACTATCATAGGTTAGATCTGCAGCCGTAACTTTTCCTTCTCCCTGCACATCAATCTCCAATGTCTTTTCTTCATCTGAGTAGATTTTTAGCGCTAATTTTTTCAAGTTCAAAATAATTGTTGTTACATCTTCAACAACACCATCAATCGTTGAAAATTCATGTAGCGCTCCATCAATTTGAACTGAAGTCACAGCAGCACCTGGAAGTGAGGATAGTAGGATACGACGCAAGGAGTTTCCTAGAGTGGTACCATATCCACGTTCAAGCGGTTCGACTACGAATTTTCCAAATGTAGCATCATCGCTGATTTCTACCGTCTCAATTTTTGGTTTTTCAATTTCGATCATTTCATAAAACCCTCCTTTAAAACGTCGAAACCCCGGTTAGACAGCGGTCTAACCGAAATTCCTCAAAAATGCAGTTGGCGTTTCTGCACTACTTGTAAATCTTTCGTACGTTCTTGTCTTCTGGAAGCTCTATTCCTAAAGGAAAACCAACCTTTAGACTTTTAGCTATCATAACCCATTATAGACAGGGTGACAAATTATATACGGTATAATTATACACGACGACGTTTTGGTGGGCGGCAACCGTTATGTGGTACTGGCGTTACATCACGAATAGCTGTAACTTCCAAACCTGCTGCCTGAAGAGAACGAATAGCTGCTTCACGGCCGGCTCCTGGTCCTTTAACGGTTACTTCAAGAGTTTTCATACCATGGTCAATTGCAGATTTAGCAGCAGTTTCAGCTGCCATTTGGGCAGCAAATGGAGTAGATTTCTTTGAACCTTTAAAGCCCAATGCACCAGCAGAACTCCATCCAAGAACATTTCCTTGCGTATCTGTAATCGTAACGATGGTGTTATTAAATGTTGAACGGATATGGGATATACCTGACTCAATATTTTTTTTCACACGACGTTTACGTGCGCTTGACTTTTGTGCCATTACCTTTTAACCTCCTTTAACATTTATTTTTTCTTTCCAGCGATCGCGCGACGCGGCCCTTTACGAGTACGTGAATTATTTTTTGTTTTTTGTCCACGAAGAGGAAGTCCACGACGATGGCGGATTCCGCGATATGAGCCGATCTCGATAAGACGTTTAATATTTAGAGATACTTCACGACGAAGGTCTCCTTCAATGGTATACTCGTCTGTAGCTTTACGAATTCTTCCTAATTCGTCCTCAGTAAGGTCGCGTACACGAGTGTCTTCAGAAACGCCTGCTTCTTTAAGGATTTTTTGAGCAGTAGTTTTTCCAATACCGTAAATATACGTTAGGGAAATGACTACGCGTTTATCACGTGGGACATCAATACCTGCAATACGTGCCATAAAGCTTTAACACCTCCTGTTTGTTATCCTTGTTTTTGTTTATGCTTTGGATTTTCACAAATAACCATTACTTTACCATTTCGTTTAATGACTTTACATTTTTCGCAAATGGGTTTTACAGATGCTCTTACTTTCATCATCTTTACCTCCTTTAATATCGGAGCTCACTTATTTATAACGGTACGTAATACGTCCTCTAGTTAAATCATACGGAGAAAGTTCAACCGTTACTTTGTCGCCAGGAAGAATGCGAATAAAGTGCATACGAATTTTCCCGGATACGTGGGCTAATACAGTATGACCGTTTTCCAATTCGACTTTAAACATCGCATTCGGCAATGTTTCGGTTACGGTTCCTTCCACTTCAATTACATCGTCTTTCGCCATCGTGTTGATCTCCCTTCTTCAAATCAGTCACAACTTCATTGATAAATTTCGCTATGGCAAATCGCAGTTTACCATTTGTGACACGACCAGTTTCTAGAAGGCTGTTTTGGACTTCTGGAGAAATATAATCCATTAACTCGATATGATGAAGATTCTTTTTCTTTGGTCGATCATATTTACGTTTTTCCCCATCTGCAAGCAAGACATACTTATCATCGACAGATTTAATAACGACTGCATATTGACCCGCTTCACGACCTTGCATAATTCGAACAACTTGACCTATCCGCGGTATCGAATCATCTTCGTTCAACAACGATCACCTTCACTTAGGCTATAGTTTATATAAGTGCCTGTTTATTGAAAAGAATTACTCACTTTTATATCCTGTGTCACCTTATTATCTATATAGAAATATGCCGCACTGTACTTCACGACTTATTATAACTTTTCATTACTAGAAATGCACTTCATACAATTCTAAGGCTATTATTGTACTTTAGCTTGAATATCTTGAAACACTTGATCAATATCCTGATCGCCATTAACTGTTACTAGATATCCTTTTTCATTATAAAAGTCTAATAACGGCTTCGTCTGTTCTATATTTACAGATAGACGCTTTTTCACCGTAGCTGGCTTATCGTCATCACGTTGGATTAAGGTTGAGCCATCTTTATCACAGACCCCGTCTTCTTTTGGCGGATTATAAACTACATGGTACGTTGTTCCGCATGTTGGACAAATTCTACGACCAGTTAGACGCTCCACTAATTTTTCTTCTGGTACATCTACATGAATGACGTAATCAATGGATTGATTGATATCCTGCAATAGACTTTGTAATGCTTCTGCTTGAGCAATAGTCCTTGGGAAACCATCCAATAAAAATCCATGTTTACAATCATTTTTACTCAAGCGTTCTTTAACAATACCATTCGTAACTTCATCTGGAACAAGTTCTCCTCGGTCCATGTACGCTTTTGCTTTTTTACCTAAGTCTGTTCCCTCTTTAATAGCTAAACGGAACATATCTCCTGTTGAAATATGAGGGATATCATATTTTTCGTTTATTTTCTCTGCCTGTGTGCCTTTTCCAGCACCGGGCAGGCCCATTAAAATTAAGTTCAACAGATTTCCCCTCGCTCTCGTCTTCGGCAAAATTACTTAATAAAACCTTTATAGTGACGTTTCACCAATTGACTTTCCAATTGCTTCATCGTCTGAAGCGCTACTCCTACAACAATCAGTAAACTAGTTCCGCCAATTTGTATGGACTGCGGCAAGTTAGCAACGCCGCTTAAAGCAAGCGGTAAGACAGATACAGCAGCTAAGAATAGTGCACCTACGAATGTGAGACGGTACAGTACTCTAGTCAAATAGGCCTCTGTGTTTTTACCTGGACGAATCCCAGGTACATAACCACCTTGTTTTTGTAAATTCTCAGCCATTTGCTCTGGGTTTACTTGAACAAACGTATAGAAATACGTAAAGGCGATAATTAACGCAACATAGATAACCATACCTATCGGCTGTGTATAATCAAAGATACGTTGGATGGTTGCAGCAATATCGTTTCCTTCAAAGAAGGTCGCAATTGTACTTGGCGCCATAATAAACGCAATGGCAAAGATAACTGGAATAACACCAGCAGCGTTCACTTTTAAAGGTAAGTGTGTTGACTGACCGCCTACTGGAGAACGATTGACAAGTTTTTTTGCATATTGAACGGGTATTTTACGTAACGCTTGTTGAATAAAAATAACTCCAACGGTTACGGCAACCACAACCAAAGCAATCAACGCAACAATAACAATATTAATGAACAGTTCTTCGCCAGGGTTAATAAAATACTGGCTGTATAGCTGTTGTACGCCATTTGGTACTGCTGCAACAATACCTGCAAAAATGATAATCGAAATTCCATTACCGACTCCATTCGCAGTAATTTGTTCTCCAAGCCACATTAAAAATGCTGTCCCACTCGTTAAAACAATGGCAATCACAATAAATTTCATGGGACCAGGATCAGCAATTAACATACCACCAGCCATAGCATTAAATCCTACTGACATAGCAATCGCTTGGATAAAAGCAAGCACAATGGTACCGTAACGCGTGACTTGGGCAAGCTTTTTTCTGCCTGCATCACCTTGTTTTTTCCACTCAGCAAATTTAGGTACGACATCCATTTGTAGCAATTGCATAATAATAGACGCCGTAATATAAGGCATAATCCCCATCGCAAAGATGGAGAAATTTTGCAATGCGCCACCACCGAATGTGTTTAAAAAGCCAAACACATTTTGGGAATTCATAAAGTCAATTGCCTGCTTATCAGTAAATGGCACAGGTATAAACGTGCCAAGACGGAAGACAACCAACATTAATAGCGTGAAAATTATTTTCCGTCTTATATCACCTACGCGCATAAAATTGGAGATTGTACGGAACATTAAATCACCTCTGTTTGACCGCCCGCTGCCTCGATTGCTTCTTTAGCGGAAGCAGAGAACTTGTGAGCTTTTACTGTTAGTTTTTTCTCGATCGAGCCGTTGCCAAGTACTTTAATACCTGCTTTCAACTTGCTAACTACGCCTTCTTCCAGTAATAGCTCAGGTGTTATTTCTGTGCCTTCTTCAAACCGATTTAACGTTTCTACATTTACAATAGCAAACTCTTTACGATGAATGTTTGTAAACCCACGTTTTGGCAAGCGTTGGAATAGTGGTAACTGACCACCTTCAAACCCTGGACGAGTACCGCCACCAGAGCGCGCTTTTTGACCTTTATGTCCACGTCCTGATGTTTTCCCGTTGCCAGATGACATTCCACGACCTACACGATTACGGTTTTTACGTGTACCTTCTGCAGCCTTCAATTCATGAAGTTTCATGCGAGCACCTCCTCTTACGCTTATTTCTTATTTAAACCTCTTTAACCGTTAGTAAATGAGATACTTTATTGACCATGCCGCGAAGAGCTGGAGTATCTTCATGAACAACCGATTGACGAATTTTCTTTAATCCCAATGCTTGAACAGTTTTTCTTTGAACTTCTGTTCCACCAATAACACTGCGCGTGAGGGTTATTTCTAGTTTTTTAGACATAACAGTTCCCTCCTTATCCTAACAGTTCTTCTACAGACTTTCCACGTAGTTTTGCTACATCTTCTGCGCGCTTTAAGTTTGTTAAACCATTGATTGTTGCACGAATCATATTAATCGGCGTATTAGAACCTAATGATTTTGTTAGTATATCACCAACACCAGCAAGCTCTAAAATCGCACGTACTGGACCACCAGAGATAACTCCTGTACCTTCCGTAGCTGGTTTCAACAATACATTACCTGAGCCAAATCGACCATGAATTGCATGTGGGATGGTAGTTCCAACAATAGGTACTGTAATTAAATTTTTCTTCGCATCATCTACTGCTTTTTTAATTGCTTCTGGTACTTCTTGTGCTTTTCCTGTACCAAAACCTACATGACCATTCTTGTCTCCGACAACAACTAGAGCTGCAAAGCGGAAATTACGACCACCTTTAACAACTTTTGCAACACGGTTTACCGCAACAACACGTTCTTCAAGATCTAATTTGTTCGGATCAATGTTTTTATTCATGTATGTCCCTCCTTTATCGTTTAAAATTCAAGACCTGCTTCTCTTGCAGCCTCTGCTAAAGCTTTCACACGTCCATGATAAAGGTAGCCACCGCGGTCAAAGACAACCGATTTGTAACCTTTATCCTGAGCACGTTTAGCTATTGCTTCTCCGACTTGTCTTGCTGCTTCTACATTACCAGTTGCACCTGTTAAGTTCAACTCGTTATCTTTTGTAGAGGCACTAACCACTGTGTTTCCACTTGTATCATCAATAAGCTGTACATAGATGTGTTTATTTGAACGGTAGACGTTTAGACGAGGACGCTGTGCTGTTCCGTGAACGGTTTTACGTACACGAGCGTGCCTTCTCTTACGCACCATATTTTTATCAGGTTTTGTAATCACTTAGGTCACTCCTTTCTGCTACCTAATCTTACTTGGCAGTTTTACCTTCTTTACGACGTACATATTCACCTTCGTAACGGATTCCTTTACCTTTATAAGGCTCTGGTGGGCGAATTGCTCTAATTTTAGAAGCAACAGCTCCAACAAGCTCCTTATCAATACCTTTAACAATAAGTTGTGTGTTTTTTGGTACGTCAATTTCAATCCCGTCAATTGGATCGATTTCTACAGGGTGTGAGTAACCAGCGTTGACGATTACTTTATTTCCCTGCTTCTGCGCACGGTAACCAACACCGATGATTTCAAGCGATTTTTCAAACCCTTTACTTACACCTTCAACCATATTGTTAATGAGGCTACGTGTCGTACCGTGTAATGCGCGATGATCCTTATGATCGCTTGGGCGCTCTAGCTTAATCACGTTGCCTTCCATGTTAACTTTAATATCTTGATGTAGATTTCTTGTTAATTCACCTTTAGGTCCTTTAACTGTAACGACAGTTCCATCGAATTTCACTTCTACTCCTTCAGGAACTTCGATTGGCTTCAGTCCTATACGAGACATTTCATGCACCTCCTCTTCTTTAACTACTCTATTACCACACGTATGCTAATACTTCGCCGCCAACAGCTTGAGAACGCGCTTCTTTGTCAGAAAGCACACCTTTTGAAGTTGAAACGATAGCAATTCCTAAACCGTTAAGTACACGTGGTACTTCATCAGCTTTCGCATAAACACGTAATCCTGGTTTACTTATACGTTTAATACCTGTAATTACACGCTCTTCGTTTGCTCCATATTTAAGGAAGATGCGAAGAACACCTTGCTTGTTATCTTCTACAAGCTCATAATCTGTAACGAAACCTTCTCGTTTAAGAATATCAGCGATCTCTTTTTTCATCTTTGATGCTGGAAGCTCTAACTTTTCATGTCTTACCATATTCGCATTACGAATGCGAGTAAGCATATCTGCAATTGGATCTGTCATAACCATTCATCATTACCTCCTTCCCAAAATCGGGTTTTACCAGCTTGCTTTTTTGACACCAGGAATTTGACCTTTATAGGCAAGTTCACGGAAACAAATACGGCAAAGTTTAAATTTACGGATTACAGAATGCGGACGTCCACAGCGCTCACAGCGTGTATATTCACGTACTTGGTATTTTTGCGGACGTTTTTGCTTTGCAATCATTGATTTTTTAGCCACTATTTTCCCTCCTTGTATTCGCTCTTTTGCTTACTTTTGGAAAGGCATGCCTAACTGAGTAAGAAGTTCACGAGCTTCTTCATCCGTGTTAGATGTTGTTACGATAACAATGTCCATCCCACGAATCTTACTCACTTTATCATAATTAATTTCTGGGAAAATAAGCTGTTCTTTCACTCCTAAAGTGTAGTTTCCACGACCATCAAATGCCTTTTTAGACACACCACGGAAGTCACGTACACGTGGAAGTGATACAGCAACTAGTTTTTGTAAAAATTCGTACATACGCTCACCGCGAAGGGTTACTTTAGCACCAATCGGCATTCCTTCACGTAGGCGGAATCCAGCGATCGATTTTTTTGCACGAGTAATCATTGGCTTTTGTCCAGAAATTAACGCCAACTCTTCGACAGCATTATCCAAAGCTTTTGAGTTCTGAACTGCATCACCAACACCCATGTTCACTACTATTTTTTCAATAGCTGGTACTTGCATTACAGACTCATAGTTAAATTTATTCATTAAAGATGGTAGTACTTCATCTTGATATTTTTTCTTTAATTGATTCATCATGTCGCCCTCCTTTCGCTGAACCTATTTATCTAACGCTTCTCCGGATTTCTTAGCGATACGGACTTTCTTTCCATCACGTACTTCGTAACCAACACGGGTTGGCTCTCCGGTTTTACGATCTATTGGCATCACGTTAGAAACATGAATTGGTGCCTCCTGATTAAGAATTCCACCTTGTGGATTTTCTTGGGAAGGTTTGGCATGTTTTTTAATCATGTTAATTCCTTCTACAAGCACACGCTCTTTTTTCGGGTATGCTTCTAAGATAGTGCCTTCTTTTCCGCGGTCTTTGCCGGAAATAACTTTTACTTTATCACCTTTTTTTACATGCATGCTTAACGCACCTCCTAACAAGGCTAAATTTTAGCTTATAAAGGCTGTTCAAAATTTATAGGAAGAAGGCATCTTGAAATTCTGGTTGACTTTAAAAGCCTGTTGAAAATCAAAATTCAATCATCCTCTTTTTGAACACACACTTATAATACTTCTGGAGCAAGAGATACGATTTTCATGAATTTTGCATCACGCAATTCACGTGCAACTGGTCCAAAAATACGAGTTCCTCTTGGACTCTTATCATCACGAACAATTACCGCTGCATTTTCATCAAAACGAATATATGAACCATCTTTACGACGTGCACCAGATTTCGAACGTACAATAACAGCTCTTACAACATCACCTTTTTTGACAACGCCGCCTGGTGTTGCTTCTTTTACCGTACAAACAACAACGTCGCCAATATTAGCGGTTTTTCGTCCGGATCCGCCCAATACTTTAATAGTTAATAGTTCACGTGCACCAGAGTTATCTGCAACTTTTAAACGTGTTTCCTGTTGAATCATATCGCTGTAACCTCCCTTCGGATACCTTCCGAGCGAACTTTATTATATAATTACCGCTTCTTCAACAATCTCAACGAGGCGAAAATGTTTTGTAGCTGATAGCGGACGAGTTTCCATGATGCTTACGATATCGCCAACTTTTGCTTGGTTATTCTCATCATGTGCTTTGAATTTTTTTGAATATTTAACACGCTTGCCGTATAGCTTGTGGAATTTATATGTTTCCACTAGAACAGAAATGGTTTTATCCATTTTGTCAGAGACAACACGTCCAGTGTAAACTTTACGATCATTACGTTCTGTCATTTTGAGGTTTACCTCCTCTCGAGATTCTAGTTATTTACGCTTAATTCACGCTGACGAACAACAGTTTTCATGCGAGCAATTGACTTTCTTACCTGACGAATACGCGCAGTGTTTTCTAGTTGGCCAGTTGCAAGCTGGAAGCGTAAGTTGAATAGCTCTTCTTTTAAGTCTTTTACTTTTTGTTCAATTTCGGCAGTGGTTAGTTCTCTAATCTCATTAGCCTTCATTGCTTTCACCACCAATTTCTTCACGTTTTACAAATTTTGTTTTAATCGGAAGTTTGTGAGAAGCAAGACGTAACGCTTCACGAGCAACTTCTTCTGGTACACCAGCGATTTCAAACATGATTTTTCCTGGTTTTACTACTGCTACCCATCCTTCTGGAGCACCTTTACCGGAACCCATACGAACCTCTAGGGGTTTTGCAGTATATGGCTTGTCAGGAAAGATTTTTATCCAAACTTTACCGCCACGTTTCATGTAACGAGTCATTGCAATACGAGCAGCCTCGATTTGACGGCTAGTAATCCACGACGCTTCTACTGCTTGTAGACCATATTCACCGAAAGCAACACTTGTGCCACCTTTGGCTTGGCCTCTCATTTTACCACGATGTTGTCTACGATATTTCACACGTTTAGGCATTAACATAATGCAGTGCCCCCTTCCTTATTTGTCAGTTTTCGTTGGAAGGACTTCTCCACGGTATACCCACACTTTGACACCTAACTTACCATACGTAGTGTCTGCTTCTGCTGTACCGTAATCGATATCAGCTCTTAATGTGTGTAGTGGTACTGTCCCTTCACTATAATGTTCCGCACGAGCGATGTCTGCGCCACCAAGACGTCCGGATACTTGTGTTTTAATTCCTTTTGCGCCAGCACGCATCGCACGTTGAATGGATTGCTTTTGTGCACGACGGAAAGAAATACGGTTTTCTAATTGACGAGCAATATTTTCAGCAACTAATGTTGCATCAAGATCTACTTTTTTAATTTCTACAATATTGATGTGAACTCGCTTGCCAGTTAAGCTATTTAAAGCTTTACGCAAAGATTCCACTTCAGAACCGCCTTTACCGATAACCATACCTGGTTTACCAGTATGAATCGTAATATTCACTCGGTTTGCTGCACGCTCAATATCAATAGATGAAACAGCAGCTATCTTCAAGCGGTTTTCCAAGTATTCTCTAATCTTAATGTCTTCATGTAATAAGTCTGCATAGTCCTTGCCGGCATACCATTTTGACTCCCAGTCTTTAATGACGCCAACGCGAAGACCAGTTGGATTTACTTTTTGACCCACTGACTAACCCTCCTTTTTTTCTGTTACCACTACTGTAATGTGGCTTGTGCGTTTATTAATTCTACTTGCACGACCTTGTGCACGTGGACGGAAACGTTTCAAAGTAGCGCCTTCGTTTACATATGCTTCTGAAATGACCAGGTTATCTGTATCCATTTCATAATTGTGCTCTGCATTAGCAATCGCAGAGTTTAATACTTTTTCTACGACTGGAGAAGCACCGCGTTGTGTATGGCGTAAAATCGCAATTGCTTCACCTACATTTTTTCCTCGAATAAGATCAACGACTAATCGTACTTTACGAGGAGCAATACGAACCGATTTTGCAACGGCTTTAGCTTGCATGTTGTGTGCCTCCTCTCCTATTAGCGTTTTGTTTTCTTATCATCGCCACCGTGCCCTTTAAAGGTACGTGTTGGCGCGAATTCACCTAATTTATGTCCGACCATGTCTTCTGTAACGTAGACTGGTACATGCTTACGTCCGTCATATACCGCTATTGTATGTCCTACAAAATTAGGAAATATAGTTGAACGACGTGACCAAGTTTTAATTACTTGTTTTTTATCACTTTCGTTTAATGCTTCGATTTTTGACATAAGATGGTCATCTGCAAAAGGTCCTTTTTTCAAACTACGACCCATGGATAAACCTCCTTTCGCATTGGAGAGACGGGCTTATCTTCCCGCCACTATTTTTAATTATTTTTTACGTTTACGAACGATATACTTATCAGATGGCTTGTTGCGTTGACGTGTCTTGTAACCAAGTGTTGGCTTACCCCATGGTGACATTGGTGATTTACGACCGATTGGCGCGCGTCCTTCACCACCACCGTGTGGGTGATCATTCGGGTTCATAACAGACCCACGAACAGTTGGGCGAATACCTAACCAACGAGAACGACCTGCTTTACCTACACGGATAAGCTCATGTTCAATATTACCAACTTGACCGACAGTTGCACGGCAAGAAGACAGAATTAAACGAACTTCTCCTGAAGATAAACGAACTAACGTGTATTTACCATCACGACCAAGAACTTGTGCTTCTGCACCCGCTGAACGAACAAGCTGTCCGCCACGTCCTGGCTTCAACTCAACATTATGAATAATTGTACCTACTGGGATATTTACTAATGGTAATGCATTTCCCATTTTAATATCCGCATCTTCACCAGAAATAACTTCTTGCCCCACTTTTATACCTTTTGGAGCTAATATATAACGTTTTTCACCATCAACATAATGAATTAATGCGATGTTTGCTGAACGGTTTGGATCATATTCAATAGTAGCAACGCGTCCTGGTATACCATCTTTATCACGCTTGAAATCGATGATACGGTATTGACGCTTGTGACCGCCACCTTGATGACGAACGGTTAACTTCCCTTGATGATTACGACCACCACGTTTGTGTAGTGGAGCTAAAAGGGATTTTTCAGGCGTATCTGTAGTGATTTCTGCAAAATCAGATACGGACATATTACGTCTACCGTTGGACGTTGGTCTGAATTTTTTAATCGCCATCTTTATTTCCCTCCTTCACGAACTTTATAATTTATGCTTCAAAGAAATCTAATTCTTTACTGTCTTCAGAAAGCTGAACAACAGCTTTTTTACGATCTGAACGGTATCCACCGTAACGACCCATACGCTTGAACTTACCTTTTACATTTAACGTGTTCACTTTGATTACTTTCACTCCAAAAACTTGTTCAACAGCGTTTTTTATCTCTGTTTTATTCGCTTGAGGAGTTACTTCAAACGTGTACTTTTTTTCTGCCATTAAATCAGCTGAATGTTCTGTAATGACAGGGCGCTTTATAATATCACGTGGATCTTTCATTATGCAAGCACCTCCCCTGCTTTTTCAGCTGCCTCTTTTGTTAAGATCAGCTTGTCATGGCCAAGCAAGTCTAATACATTCATTTCTTCCACTGTTAAAATAGAGACAGCCGGAAGATTATTTACGGAACGAACAACGTTCTCTTCTTTTTCAGTTACAACAATTAAAGCTTTTGCATCTACATTTAATGCTGCTAGCATTTTTACTGCTTCTTTTGTTTTTGGTTCAGCAAAAATAAGACTTTCCAAAACGACAAGATTATTTTCTTTTGTTTTTGAAGAAAGCGCAGATTTAAGTGCTAAGCGACGGACTTTCTTTGGCAATTTATAGCTATAGCTGCGTGGTGTTGGTCCAAATACAGTACCTCCGCCAACCCACTGTGGGGAACGAATAGAACCTTGACGTGCACGACCAGTTCCTTTCTGACGCCATGGTTTACGACCACCACCGCGTACTTCAGAACGGTTTTTTACCGCATGCGTACCTTGACGTAAAGACGCACGTTGCATAACTACTGCATCATGTAATACATGCTCATTTGGTTCAATTCCAAATACAGCTTCGTTTAATTCCAATTCACCAGCTTGAGCTCCATCTTGTTTTAGTAGTGCTACTTTAGGCATGACATATCCTCCCTTCGTCTGTATGATTAGTTAGCCTTGACTGCACTCGTTATTTTTACGAATGATTTCTTTGCACCTGGGACATTACCTTTTACTAGTAGTAGATTACGTTCTTCATCTACTTTTACTACTTCAAGGTTTTGGATCGTTACTTGTTCTCCACCCATACGTCCTGGAAGTGGTCTTCCTTTAAATACACGCATTGGGTCAACCGCACCTAACGAACCTGGTGATCTGTGATAGTGAGAACCATGAGTTTCTGGTCCACGTTGTTGATTGTGACGCTTAATTGAACCTTGGAATCCTTTACCTTTTGTAGTTCCTGTCACATCAATTTTATCACCAGAAGCAAATACGTTTACGCTCACTTCCTGACCAACTTCATACTCGTCAAGCTTCGCGTTACGGATTTCACGAACGTAGCGCTTAGGGTTTGTGTTTGCTTTTTCAGCATGACCTTTTTCCGCTTTATTCGTACGTGATTCCTTTACGTCAGCAACACCTAGTTGGATTGCTTCATAACCATCATTTTCTAATGTTCTCTTTTGTAATACGACGTTTGGCTCAGCTTCAATTACAGTTACAGGCATTAGTTCTCCTGTTTCAGAGAATAGCTGAGTCATGCCGATTTTACGACCTAAGATTCCTTTCGTCATCCGTTACACCTCCTATTTAAAACTTTCATTTATAGTTTAATTTCAATGTCTACACCAGACGGTAAGTCTAAACGCATTAGTGAATCAACAGTTTGCGGTGTAGGGTTAACAATGTCGATGAGACGTTTATGTGTACGCATCTCAAACTGCTCACGTGAATCCTTATATTTATGAACCGCACGTAAAACCGTGTAGACTGATTTTTCAGTAGGTAGTGGGATTGGTCCAGATACATTAGCACCAGAACGTTTCGCTGTATCTACAATTTTTTCAGCTGATTGATCTAAAATACGGTGATCATAAGCTTTCAAACGGATTCTAATCTTTTCTTTTGCCATTATTTTCCCTCCTTTATTCGCCCATTTAAAATAGACATACTCTGCAGAAATTTCTTGGTAACTCCCGCCATGGCAAAGGGGCCGGGTGTGCCAACAACCTTCTACTTCATCGCCTTAAGCAAGCAACATTCTTATTATATAGAATGTTATTTGTTTCTGCAATCTTTTTTATGAATAATGATTGCACATCTACATATTATACTTACTTTGCTACTTGATTGCAAGGGGTTATACAAAAAATTTATTAATAAGTTTAGTCAAAACAGACTGCTTTTAATCGTAGTAAATAGATTTAAGAATTATCAATAGGAATTTTTAAATGGCAAGGTGTAATAACGTATTATAGGAAGGGATCTTTTAGGTAAGGAAGGATTAAGGGGAACGGTTAAATAACAGTTATTCCATAAAGTAATTGCTCCTATGTTTCGGTCATCTAAATAGAGATGAAGAAAAACAGAGGTTTATCTTTTATTCTTGTTGAGAGATACGCTATCATGTTGACTACCTTTCAAAAAGCGTTAGAAAATTTGGCTTAGCGACAAGTAGCATGCCGAAAAAAATGCCTTTGTTTTATTTTTCTATATTGTAAAAAACACAGATTACGTCGTCACGTAACCTGTGTTTCATAACTTGGTGTTTACTCAATAATTTCTGATACAACACCAGAACCAACTGTACGGCCACCTTCACGAATAGAGAAGCGAGTACCGTCTTCAATAGCAATTGGTGAAATAAGCTCAACTGTCATTTCAATGTTATCGCCAGGCATTACCATTTCTGTTCCTTCTGGAAGTTGGATAACACCAGTTACATCCGTTGTACGGAAGTAAAACTGTGGACGATAGTTAGCAAAGAATGGAGTGTGACGTCCACCTTCTTCTTTAGATAGAACATAAACTTCTGCTTTAAACTTTGTGTGTGGTGTAATTGAACCAGGTTTTGCTAGTACTTGACCACGGTTAATATCTTCACGTGCCACACCACGAAGTAGTGCACCAATGTTGTCACCAGCTTCTGCATAGTCTAGAAGCTTACGGAACATTTCTACACCAGTAACTGTAGTTTTTTGAGCTGCTTCGTTTAAGCCGATGATTTCAACTTCATCACCAACACGTACTTCTCCACGCTCAACACGACCAGTTGCAACAGTACCACGACCTGTAATAGAGAATACGTCCTCTACAGGCATCATGAATGGTTTGTCTTTATCGCGGTCTGGAGTTGGAATGTACTCGTCAACAGCTTCCATTAATTCAACGATTTTTGCTTCGTATTCTTCTACTCCTTCAATTGCTTTCAAAGCAGAGCCAGCAATTACAGGAACATCATCACCAGGGAAGTCGTACTCTGTTAATAGATCGCGAACTTCCATTTCTACTAATTCTAATAGCTCTTCATCGTCTACCATATCTACTTTGTTTAGAAATACTACAATAGAAGGTACCCCAACGTTACGAGATAGTAGGATGTGCTCACGAGTTTGTGGCATTGGACCATCAGCTGCAGATACTACTAGGATTGCTCCGTCCATTTGTGCAGCACCAGTGATCATGTTTTTAACATAGTCAGCGTGACCTGGGCAGTCAACGTGCGCATAGTGACGAGTATCCGTTTCATATTCTACGTGAGAAGTTGCAATAGTAATTCCACGCTCTTTTTCTTCTGGTGCATTATCAATTTGATCATACGCCATTTGCGTACCTTTACCAGATTTCTTATGCATTACAATTGTAATTGCAGCAGTTAGCGTTGTTTTACCATGGTCAACGTGTCCAATTGTTCCAATGTTAACGTGACTTTTCGAGCGGTCGAACTTTTCTTTAGCCATTTATAGTTCCTCCTTTAAATAAATGAAAAAGTTTATTTTAGAATGTATAAGTAGCAAGAAACAATGGATGAACATCACTTCTTAGCCTTTAATACAAGTTATACTTTAGATTTATGAAAAAATCAATTATTGACCAGCATTTTTCTTAATAATTTCTTCAGAAATACTCTTTGGTACTTCCTCGTAGTGATCAAAGTACATCGTAAATGTACCACGACCTTGTGTGTTAGAACGCAATGCTGTAGCGTAACCGAACATTTCAGAAAGTGGAACGAAGCCTTTTACCACTTGGGCAGGACCTCTAGCTTCCATACCTTCTACACGTCCGCGACGAGAAGTAATATCACCCATGATGTCTCCCATATATTCTTCTGGGATAACAATTTCTACTTTAGCAATCGGCTCAAGAAGAACTGGGTTACACTTATTTTTAGCAGCTTTTAGTGCCATAGAGGCAGCTACTTTAAATGCCATTTCGTTAGAGTCCACATCATGATAGCTTCCATCATACAAAGTTGCTTTAATATCAATTAGTGGATATCCGGCTAATACACCATTTTCCATTGATTCTTCAATACCAGCTTGAACAGATGGAATGTATTCACGTGGTACAACCCCACCAACAATTTTGTTCACAAATTCAAAGCCAGCGCCTTCTTCGTTAGGTTCAAATTTAACCCAAACGTGTCCGTATTGTCCACGACCACCAGATTGGCGAACAAATTTACCTTCTACTTCAGCAGCAGATCGGAATGTCTCACGATATGCAACCTGTGGCGCACCAACGTTTGCTTCTACTTTGAATTCACGCTTCAAGCGGTCAACGATAACGTCAAGATGAAGTTCACCCATACCTGAAATAATCGTTTGGCCTGTTTCTTCATTTGTTTCTGTTTTAAAGGTTGGGTCTTCTTCAGCTAGTTTACCTAAAGCAATACCCATTTTGTCTTGGTCGGCTTTTGTTTTTGGTTCAATAGCAACTCCGATTACCGGTTCTGGGAAATCCATAGATTCAAGAATAACTAAATTCTTTTCATCACAAAGCGTATCACCAGTAGATGTATCTTTTAAACCAACAGCAGCTGCAATTTCACCAGCATATACAGTGGAAATCTCTTGTCTTGAATTTGCGTGCATTTGTAGGATACGTCCAACACGCTCACGCTTATCTTTTACAGAGTTTTTCACATAAGAACCAGCATCTAGTGTACCTGAATATACTCGGAAGAAAGTAAGCTTACCAACATATGGATCTGTCATTACTTTAAATGCCAATGCTGAGAACGGTGCATTGTCTGTAGATGGACGAGTTACTTTTTCCTCCGTACCAGGGACAATCCCTTCAATATCAGCAACATCCGTAGGTGCTGGAAGGTAATCAATAACACCATCAAGCATTAATTGTACACCTTTATTTTTGAATGCTGACCCACAATATACTGGATAGAATTCAACATCTAGTGTAGCTTTTCGGATAGCGACTCTTAACTCATCCTTAGAGATTTCTTCACCCTCTAAGTATTTCATCATTAAGTCTTCGTCAAGTTCAGCAACAGCTTCAATTAAGCTATTACGCCATTCTTGAGCTTTATCCATTAAATCAGCCGGAATTTCACGAGTCTCTGCACGAGTACCGAGGTCATCTTCATAGAAGAATGCCTGCATGTCAATGAGGTCGATAATTCCTTCAAAGTTATCTTCTGCACCTACCGGAAGTTGAACCGGATGTGCATTAGCGCCTAGACGATCTTTTAACGTTTTTGTTGCATAAAGAAAATCAGCGCCGATCTTATCCATTTTGTTAATAAAAACAATACGTGGAACCCCGTATGTTGTAGCTTGGCGCCATACTGTTTCCGTTTGTGGCTCCACACCTGACTGTGCATCAAGAACGGTTACGGCACCGTCTAACACACGTAATGAACGTTCAACTTCAACAGTGAAATCCACGTGTCCAGGTGTGTCAATAATGTTAATTCGATGGTTTTTCCATTGAGCAGTCGTTGCAGCAGAAGTAATAGTAATACCTCTTTCCTGCTCTTGCTCCATCCAGTCCATCTGTGATGCACCTTCATGCGTTTCACCAATTTTATGAATGCGTCCTGTATAGAAAAGAATACGCTCCGTAGTAGTAGTTTTACCTGCATCAATGTGTGCCATAATACCAATATTTCGCGTCTTTTCCAAGGAGAACTCTCTAGCCATGTATTCTTCTCCTTTCTAGCTTGAATTTGATTTATTATTTTACCAGCGGTAATGAGCAAATGCTTTGTTAGCTTCTGCCATTTTATGCAGTTCTTCGCGTTTCTTCACAGAAGCACCTGTATTGTTAGAAGCATCTAAAATTTCATTAGCAAGACGTTCTTCCATTGTTTTTTCTCCGCGTAAACGAGAGTAGTTAACAATATAACGTAGTCCTAGCGCTTGACGACGTTCTGGACGTACTTCCATTGGTACTTGGTAGTTTGATCCACCAACACGACGTGCACGTACTTCAAGAACAGGCATAACATTTTTCATCGCTTGTTCAAATACTTCCATTGCATTTTGACCGCTTCTTTCAGCAACCAATTCAAATGCTTTATAAAGAATTTTTTGTGCTTTTCCTCTTTTTCCATCAACCATAATTTGATTGATTAAACGAGTCACAAGTTTTGAGTTGTAAAGCGGATCTGGTAAGACATCGCGTTTAGGTACTGGGCCTTTACGTGGCATATGTCCTTCCTCCTTTCCTCTTGGGCTTATTTAAAATATGCTTATTTTTTCGGTCTTTTCGTACCGTACTTAGAACGACCTTGCATTCTACCTTCTACACCTGCTGTATCCAACGCACCACGAACAATGTGATAACGAACACCAGGTAAGTCTTTCACACGACCACCACGAAGAAGTACAACGCTGTGTTCCTGAAGATTATGACCAATTCCAGGAATGTATGCTGTTACTTCCATGTTGTTAGACAAACGCACACGAGCATATTTACGAAGTGCTGAGTTTGGTTTCTTCGGCGTTAATGTTCCAACACGTGTACATACACCACGTTTTTGTGGAGAGTTTTGGTCTGTGAATGTTTTCTTAAAGCTGTTATACCCCTTGTTTAGAGCTGGAGAATCAGACTTTTTTGGTTTGCTTACACGACCTTTACGCACTAATTGGTTAATTGTTGGCATAACTATTTCCTCCTTTCCGTCATGAATATATCACTAATTCAGCTTGAATTTTTGTAATCCCACACATCCAGGTGGTTCATCTTTGGGTAAAAAAACAGTTTTTTATGAATAACTCAATTCTGTTTTATACCAACAGCGGCTGCACCGACCTCGATACCACATGCTACTCCTAATTTCTTTTTAGAATCGACATGATGACAAGGAATGCCCAATTCTTCAGCTAAATGTGTAACCTTTTGTATCATATGTTGATCTGCATCAACAGCAACAAACACTTCACTAATATGCCCATTTTTCATGGCTTTGAGCGTTTGTTTTGTTCCGATAACTACACTAGATTTCACTTGCATTACTTTTTCATAAGACATCTCATATCCTCCAAAGCATCAAGTATAACCGGAAGCACCTTGAATATTCTACCACTCTGCATTTTTTATGTCAACATGATTTACATATTTTTTACGCTTCCGCTTAAAAACTTATTCTATTTTGTATAGAACTGGTGAGTCTCCCACATCAAAATTGATATGGGAGAACTACTTCATCCAGTTACTGAACAGTTTCCGTTTCTTCAATTGGCTCAGCTGTAATTGGTTCAGCTGTAGCAGGTTTAATACGACGATAACGTTGCATACCTGTTCCAGCAGGTACAAGTTTACCGATGATAACATTTTCTTTCAAACCAAGAAGCTCATCACGTTTTCCTTTAATAGCCGCATCCGTTAATACTCTAGTTGTTTCTTGGAAAGATGCAGCAGATAAGAAGGAATCTGTCTCAAGTGATGCTTTTGTAATACCAAGTAATACTGGTTTACCTATAGCCGGTTGCTGTCCATCTTGTAACACTTTATGGTTTGCGTCACGGAACTGGTGCAACTCTAATAAAGAACCTGGCAGAACATCTGTATCCCCAGAGTCAATTACGCGAATCTTACGAAGCATTTGGCGAACCATTACTTCTACGTGTTTATCGCCAATTTCAACACCTTGCATACGGTATACACGTTGCACTTCACGCAACAGATAGTTTTGTACACCTTCTACACCTTGAACGCGTAATAAGTCCTTAGGATCAATAGAACCTTCTGTTAGTTCTTGACCAGCAATAACCTTGTCACCAATGGTCACCTTCATGCGAGCATTGTAAGGTACTGCGTAAGAGCGTTGTTCAACATCGCCTTGAACGACAATCTCTTGTTTATCTTTCACTTCTTTAATTTCTTGTACGGTTCCGTATATTTCACTAATAACAGCTTGCCCTTTCGGATTACGAGCTTCAAACAACTCTTGAATACGTGGCAAACCTTGTGTAATATCGTCCCCAGCTACCCCACCAGTATGGAAAGTACGCATCGTTAGCTGTGTTCCTGGCTCACCAATGGATTGAGCTGCAATAATTCCTACTGCTTCCCCAACCTCTACATCAGCACCAGTTGCCAAGTTTCTTCCATAACATTTTTGACATACACCATGCTTCGTATTACATGTGAATGCACTACGTATGGTTACTTTTTCAATACCAGCATTGGTAATTTCTTTTGCTTGGTCCTCGCTAATAATTTCATTTGCTCCAACAATGACTTCATTCGTTTCTGGATGCTTAATACCATAGAATGCCGTACGTCCAATTAAGCGATCAACTAATGGTTCGATCATTTCCGTACCATCTTGTAAAGCAGTTACAGCCAAGCCACGATCTGTCCCACAATCATCTTCTCGTATGATAACGTCTTGCGCTACGTCAACAAGACGACGTGTTAGGTACCCTGAGTCAGCTGTTTTCAATGCTGTATCCGCAAGACCTTTACGAGCACCGTGCGTAGATATAAAGTACTCTAATACAGTTAGACCTTCACGGAAGCTTGATTTAATCGGTAATTCAATAATCTTACCAGCCGGGTTAGCCATTAAACCACGCATACCTGCAAGCTGCGTAAAGTTTGAGGCGTTACCACGAGCACCAGAATCACTCATCATATAAATCGGGTTTCTTTCGCTAAGGGATAACATCAACTTATCCTGTATCGTATCTTTGGCTTGTGACCAAATTGCAATAACGCGGTCGTATCTTTCATCATCCGTAATTAAACCTCTACGGAATTGTTTTAGTACTTTGTCGACTTTGTTTTGTGCTTCTTCAAGGATTGTTTCTTTTTCTTTAAGTACAACAATATCAGAAACACCGACTGTCATACCTGCTTTTGTGGAATAACTAAAGCCAAGATCCTTCATTCTATCAAGCATTTTAGATGTTTCACTAATTTTAAACCGTTTGAAGACTTCAGCAATAATATCTCCTAAAAAGCCTTTCTTAAATGGTTTAACCAACTCAAATGACTTAATAAGCTCAGGGATATTCGCACCCTTTTCCACAAAATACTTTTCTGGTGTATGATACTCTAAGTTCTCTTTTGTTGGCTCATTTATATAAGGGAAAGAGTCTGATAAGATTTCGTTGAAAATCAGCTTCCCAACTGTTGTAATAAGCAATTGTGATTTTTGCTTTTCCGTAAATGTTTGATTATTCAAACCTGATGCGTGTACAGCAACACGGGTGTGTAGATGTACATACCCATTCCGATAAGCCAATACCGCTTCATTTGTATCGTTAAAGACAGATCCTTCTCCGATAGCATTTTCTCGTTCTAAAGTAAGATAATAGTTTCCTAATACCATATCCTGAGATGGTGTTACAACTGGTTTTCCATCTTTTGGATTTAAAATGTTTTGAGCTGCAAGCATTAAAATTCTTGCTTCCGCTTGAGCTTCTCCAGACAATGGTACGTGCACAGCCATTTGGTCCCCATCAAAGTCGGCATTATACGCCGTACAAACTAATGGGTGCAAACGAATTGCACGACCTTCTACAAGTGTCGGCTCAAAAGCTTGGATTCCAAGTCTGTGTAACGTTGGTGCGCGGTTAAGCAATACTGGATGCTCTTTAATAACTTCTTCTAAGACATCCCACACTTCAGGATGCACACGCTCAATTTTCCGTTTGGCAGACTTGATATTATGTGCAATTCCTTTTTCCACTAACTCTCTCATCACAAATGGCTTAAATAACTCTAAGGCCATTTCTTTTGGCAGTCCACATTGGTACATTTTCAAATGCGGCCCAACTACGATAACAGAACGGCCGGAATAATCCACACGTTTACCAAGTAGGTTTTGACGGAAACGTCCTTGTTTCCCTTTCAACATATGAGACAAGGATTTCAATGGACGGTTTCCTGGTCCAGTTACTGGACGACCACGACGACCATTGTCAATTAGGGCATCTACTGCTTCCTGAAGCATACGCTTTTCGTTTTGAACAATAATGCTTGGCGCTCCAAGATCTAATAGACGTTTTAACCGATTGTTTCGGTTAATTACACGACGGTATAAATCATTTAAATCAGAAGTAGCAAAACGCCCCCCATCGAGCTGCACCATTGGGCGAATTTCAGGTGGAATGACTGGTAACACGTCTAAAATCATCCAAGACGTTTCGTTTCCAGAATGACGGAACGATTCTAATACTTCTAAACGCTTGATCGCACGTGTTCTACGTTGTCCTTGTGCTGTTTTTAGTTCTTCTTTTAAAATACCTGCTTCTTTTTCTAAGTCTATATCCTGAAGCAATTTACGGATCGCTTCAGCTCCCATTTGCGCTTTAAAAGACTTACCGTATTTATCGTAGTATGCACGGTATTCTTTTTCAGATAGGAGTTGCTTTTTCTCTAACGGTGTGTCACCTGCTTCCGTAACGATATAAGCAGCGAAGTAAATGACTTCCTCTAACGCACGAGGTGACATATCTAAAACAAGCCCCATACGACTTGGAATACCTTTAAAGTACCATATGTGAGATACAGGTGCAGCAAGTTCAATATGCCCCATCCGCTCACGACGAACTTTTGCTTTTGTCACTTCAACACCACAGCGATCACAAACCACGCCTTTATAGCGCACGCGCTTATATTTTCCACAGTGACATTCCCAATCTTTTTGTGGACCAAAAATCCGCTCACAGAACAATCCGTCTTTTTCTGGCTTCAATGTTCGATAATTAATCGTTTCTGGTTTTTTTACCTCACCATGTGACCAAGAGCGAATTTTCTCTGGTGAAGCTAAACCAATTTTCATATACTCAAAGTTATTTACATCTAGCAAGGGGTCAACCTCCCTCTTAGTGTCCGATTTTACCAAGCTATCAACGGTTACTTTAAGAAAACACAGCTACTATTTTATTTCATTTAAGCTACTGTTCACTGCAACTAACAACTATTCTTGTAATCATTACTTTTGGTGTGAATTTATTAGAAATACTTGACTTGTCGCCTCGTATTTATCACGATGTTGTTTTATCCTATAGGTCCTAAAATCTTATACTTTATATAGCACAAGAGAAGTAGAAGGTCAGCCTTACAATGTAAAGCTGCCCTTATCCTTTATTTAGCTTTCTTCCACTTCTATATTTAGCTTACTAGCTTGTTGTGTATCTTCTTCTTCTAGTTCCATCATGTCAATTTCTTCTTCATCACTAGATAACATTTTTACATCCATACCTAGACTTTGCAGCTCTTTGATAAGTACTTTGAAGGATTCAGGAACTCCTGGTTCAGGTACATTATCCCCTTTGACAATGGATTCGTATGCTTTCACACGTCCCACTACATCGTCCGATTTAACTGTTAGAATTTCCTGTAGGGTATATGCTGCACCGTAAGCTTCTAAAGCCCACACTTCCATCTCTCCAAAACGCTGACCACCAAATTGTGCTTTACCACCCAATGGCTGTTGCGTTACAAGGGAGTATGGCCCAGTAGAACGAGCGTGTAATTTATCGTCTACCATATGAGCAAGCTTAATCATATACATAACACCGACAGATACTCGATTGTCAAACGGCTCTCCAGATCTTCCGTCATAAAGAATTGTTTTCGCATCACGAGGCATGCCAGCTTCTTCTAATGTTTCCCAAACATCGTCTTCTGTCGCTCCATCAAATACTGGTGTGGCAACATGAATGCCTAGTGCACGTGCCGCCATTCCTAGATGGAGTTCAAATACCTGTCCGATATTCATACGGGATGGTACCCCTAATGGGTTTAACATAATGTCAATTGGCGTTCCATCAGGCAAGAAAGGCATATCTTCTTCAGGAAGAATTTTAGAAATAACACCCTTATTTCCGTGACGACCTGCCATCTTATCGCCTTCGTGAATCTTCCGTTTCTGTACGATATATACACGTACAAGCTCATTAACTCCCGGTGGAAGTTCATCGCCATCCTCGCGGTTAAAGATCTTCACATCAAGCACAATACCTCCAGCACCGTGCGGCACACGTAAGGAAGTATCACGAACTTCTCGTGCCTTTTCACCAAAGATAGCATGCAACAAACGCTCTTCGGCAGATAGTTCCGTTACACCTTTTGGCGTTACTTTTCCAACTAAGATGTCTCCATCTGTTACTTCAGCACCAACACGAATAATTCCATATTCATTGAGGTTCTTTAATGCATCTTCACCAACATTAGGAATATCTCTTGTAATTTCTTCTGGACCTAATTTCGTATCACGCGCCTCGGATTCATATTCTTCAATATGGATCGATGTATACACATCATCTTTTACAAGGCGTTCGCTCATGATAATTGCATCCTCGTAGTTATAACCTTCCCACGTCATAAAACCGACGAGTACGTTTCGGCCAAGTGCTAATTCTCCGTCTTCCATAGAAGGGCCATCAGCAAGGATTTCTCCTTTCATGACGCGGTCGCCTTCACTTACAATCGGGCGTTGGTTATAGCAAGTTCCTTGGTTAGAACGTATATATTTTTGTAACTTATACTGATCGAGATCACCTTTTACTTCGCGCCCATCAACAACAGATGTTCTGCGTACAAATACCTGTTTGGCTTCTACACGCTCCACAACACCTTCATGGCGACAAATAACAGCAGCCCCAGAGTCCTTGCCGTTCACATATTCCATTCCTGTTCCAACGATTGGCGCTTCTGGTTGCATTAATGGAACAGCTTGTCGTTGCATGTTCGCACCCATCAATGCACGGTTAGAGTCATCATTCTCAAGGAAAGGAATACAAGCTGTTGCGGCAGATACGACCTGCTTTGGTGATACATCCATATAATCGAGTTTTTCTCTAGCGACAATCGTGTTTTCCCCACGGAAACGCGCGATGACCTCGTCTTCAGCAAATGTGCCATCATCATCCAATTTTGCGTTAGCTTGCGCAACGATATAGTTATCCTCTTCGTCAGCAGTTAGATAATCAATGTGGGCAGTTACTTTGCCTGTCTCTGGGTCTACACGTCGGTAAGGCGTTTCAATAAATCCGAACTTATTCACTTTCGCATAGCTAGAAAGTGAGTTGATTAATCCGATGTTCGGTCCTTCTGGTGTCTCAATTGGGCACATACGACCATAGTGAGAGTAGTGAACGTCACGAACTTCAAACCCTGCACGCTCTCTTGTTAAACCGCCTGGGCCTAGTGCGGATAGACGTCGTTTATGCGTTAATTCAGCGAGTGGATTCGTTTGATCCATAAACTGTGACAATTGGGAGCTACCAAAGAATTCCTTGATGGAAGCAATAACGGGCCGAATATTAATTAATTGCTGTGGCGTTATGCTAGACGTGTCCTGGATGGACATTCTTTCACGTACCACACGCTCCATTCGAGATAACCCGATACGAAATTGGTTCTGTAAAAGTTCTCCTACAGAACGAAGTCTACGGTTACCTAGATGATCAATATCATCTGTCCCTCCTACTTGATGTAGCAAGTTAAAGAAATAACTGATGGATGCTAATATGTCAGCAGGCATAATATTCTTCACACTTGCATCAACACCTGCATTGCCGATTACATTTAACACTCTTTCTCCACTTGGGTCGGTAGGGTCAACAATTTTTATAGACTGCAGATGAATGGACTCATCCAACACGCCTTCTTTTGGTTGTAATTCTTTATGACCTAACTTATCTTCTTTGCGTTCTAGATAAGGAATTAATTTATCTAATAGCTTTCTTTCTAGCTTATCACCTTTTTCAGCTAACACTTCTCCAGTTTCAGGATCGACAATAGTTTCAGCTAATACTTGGTTAAACAAGCGGTTTTTTATATGCAGCTTTTTATTCATTTTATAACGACCTACATGCGCTAAGTCATAACGCTTTGGGTCAAAGAAGCGAGATACGAGCAAGCTTTTTGCATTTTCAACGGTAGGTGGCTCACCAGGACGTAAACGCTCATAAATTTCCAATAATGCCTTTTCTGTTGTTTCCGTATTATCCTTTTCGAGCGTGTTTTTCAGGTATTCATTCTCCCCAATGAGTTCAATGATTTCCTGATCATCACCAAAACCAAGCGCTCGTAATAATACTGTGATTGGCAATTTACGTGTACGATCAATTCGGACATGGACAACATCCTTTGCGTCCGTTTCAAATTCCAACCATGCGCCACGGTTTGGAATAACGGTTGCAGCTACGCCTCGTTTACCATTTTTATCAATTTTTTCATTGTAATACACGCTTGGCGACCTTACGAGCTGAGATACAATGACACGTTCTGCTCCATTAATAACAAACGTTCCTGTATCTGTCATTAAAGGAAAATCGCCCATAAATACTTCCTGTTCTTTCACTTCGCCGGTTTCATTATTAATTAAGCGAACCTTCACACGAAGCGGAGCATTATACGTAACATCTCGCTCTTTCGATTCATCCACAGGATACTTGGGCTCTCCTAAACTGTAGTCAACAAACTCTAGTGATAAATTGCCTGTAAAGTCTTCGATTGGAGAAATATCTTTAAACATTTCTCGAAGTCCTTCCTCTAAAAACCAATCATAAGAAGCTGTTTGGATTTCAATTAAATTCGGCAATTCTAGCACTTCGCTGATTCGTGCGTAGCTTCTGCGCTGGCGGTGCCGCCCATATTGAACTAGTTGTCCTGTCAACTGCTTCACCCCTTAAATCATCCATTTATTCGTAGATTGTCATTCTACGTAAAATTTATTATAATAAGAAAAACCAAGCAAAAGAGCTAGCTAAAAATTCGATAAAGCGACCATGCTATCTAGATCGACTTCACGACTTTTTGAACTCATGCTTAAAGAAGCGAAAAGCCCCCCTTGGTTTTTCGTATATCAACAAAAGTAGTATAATCATGCAAAGTTACATTACATAAAAAACTCTGCGCTTTACACTAGCAAAAAACAAATAAAACACCTATTTTACCATTGTTTCCCAACAATCTAAAAATATACTAGTGCTTTCATTCTTTATTCGCTTGACATAATAAGCGCCATGTTAGCATTTTCCTATCTTACCATAAGACATCCTCTTGGTCAAACCTTAACTGCTCGAAATATATAATAACCTTTACGCTTGGCGACAGTATCTACTTCCGCGAACAATTGCTCCAATTTTTTCTTCGCTGAAGGCGCTCCTTGCTTTTTTTGGATTACCACCCATAAAGCCCCACCTCGAACTAATACTTGCTCTGCTTGCTCAAACATCTCATGCACAACCAACTTACCAGCTCGAATTGGCGGGTTTGTAATTATAGCTGCAAACATTCGATCCATAACAGCTGATAATTTATCACTTTGCAAACACGTAATATTTTCCACTGTATTTTGCGCTGCGTTTTTTTTCGCTAGTTCCAATGCTCGCTCATTAATATCAACCATTACAATATGTCGATCTTTATATTGATCTGCTACCGTTATACCGATCGGCCCATAACCGCAACCAAGATCCAAGAAATCTCCTACTATATCAGGAGGAGTAAACTGTTCCAATAAAAAGCGACTTCCGAAATCGACTTCATTTTTCGAGAACACACCTACATCACTTGTAAAGGTGTATTTTTTTCCATTCGCATTGTATAGCCATGTTTTTGATGAACTTGTCGTTTGGGGTTTTTGTGAAAAGTAATGCTCACTCATTCCAGCACCTACTTTGTTTTTATTGAAGACGCTCATCAGCTACGTATGCATGCTTAAGCAAACTGATGATTCCACGAAATAAGACTGAGGTATATAGAAAGCCCGCCGCAATCATTACGACGAGCTCAGTTTGAACAAAATTACTTCACTTCTACAGTTGCGCCTGCTTCTTCTAACTTACCTTTAACTTCTTCAGCGTCCTCTTTAGATACACCTTCTTTTACAGGTTTTGGAGCATTATCAACTAATTCTTTCGCATCTTTTAGTCCTAGACCAGTGATTTCACGTACTGCTTTAACAACTTTGATTTTTGATGCACCAGCGTCGTTAAGAACAACATCAAATTCTGTTTGCTCTTCAGCAGCTTCAGCGCCACCAGCAGCACCAGCTACCGCTACAGGTGCTGCAGCTGTTACTCCAAATTCTTCTTCAATTGCTTTTACTAAATCATTTAGTTCTAATACAGTCATTTCTTTTACTGCTTCAATGATTTGTTCTTTCGTCATGATTTTTTCCTCCTAAAAATTGTTTTTTATACCGCTACACGCAAATTATGCGCCTTGTTCTTCTTTTTGTTCCGCCACCGCTTTTGCTGCATACGCAAGATTACGGATCGGTGCTTGAAGCACGCTAAGAAGCATAGAGACCATACCTTCGTAATTTGGAAGATCGGCAAGCTCTTGCAATTGGTCGATTGTAGCAACACTACCTTGAATAACGCCACCTTTGATTTCAAGCGCCTCATTTTCTTTAGCAAATTTTTTAATAATGCGAGCTGGAGCTACAGCATCATCTTTACTAAATGCAAGCGCAGAAGGACCAACCAAAACATCACTTAGTTCGTTTAGTTCAGCAGCTTCTACTGCACGACGAGTCATGGTGTTTTTGTAGACTTTGAAATCAACGCCTTCTTCACGTAGTTGTTTACGTAGTTCGGTTACTGCAGCAACATCTAAACCACGATAATCCACTACTACGACAGTTTCACTAGAAACAAGCTTATCTTTAATTTCTTCCACTAATTGTTTCTTTTGCTCAATAATACTAGACATTCTTCCACCTCCTAAAAAATCGTGATTATACCGTATCGCTTTGGCACATAAGTGCAAATAAAAAGCCCTCACGTAGACATGAGAGCTTATTCATCGATTGGAATATAAACCGTATATATTCCAATTTATCTATAAACACCTCGGCAGGATAATTAAGCGCAATGACGCCCCTACTGTCTACGGTACATCCTATTCTATTAATTACAGACTACAGTATAGCGAAACATACTGACAAAGTCAACAACTTTTTATTAGTGCGCCATGCTAGAAACATCAACGCGAATTCCTGGTCCCATTGTAGAAGACACAGACGCATTCTTCATATAAGTTCCTTTAGCAGCTTGCGGTTTCACTTTTACAAGTGTTTCTGTAATAGCAACAAAGTTTTCAATTAACTTCTCGTTATCGAATGACACTTTACCAATTGGAACATGCACATTGGAAGACTTATCGACACGATATTCTACTTTACCAGCTTTTACATCGTTGATAGCTTTTTCTACATCAAATGTAACTGTTCCAGTCTTAGGGTTTGGCATAAGACCTTTTGGACCTAACACTCTTCCTAGTTTACCAACCTCTGCCATCATGTCTGGAGTTGCAACAACAACATCGAAGTCGAACCAACCTTGGTTGATTTTGTTAATGTAATCTGCATCTCCTACATAGTCAGCTCCAGCAGCTTCTGCTTCTTTCGCTTTCTCGCCTTTTGCGAAAACAAGCACACGTTGTGTTTTACCTGTACCATGTGGTAAAACCATCGCTCCTCTGATTTGCTGATCTGCTTTCTTAGGATCAACACCTAAACGAAAAGCAGCTTCAACCGTCTCATCGAAATTAGCTTTGGCAGCTTCTTTTACAAGCGCAATTGCTTCAGATACTTCATACGCTTTTGAACGATCAACAAGCTTTAATGCTTCTTGATGTTTTTTTCCTTTTTTAGCCATTTTATTTCCTCCTCAAATGTGGTTATAACGGTATTACCTCCCACTTATAAAAGCAAACACGCTTTTATAAAGGCAAAGCGGATGAAGAACTTATTGGGAAGTCATCCGCTTCACGAAAAAGGTTGCGTAGGGAATCCAACCGCAACCTATACCGTACTAGTGACTTCAAAAAAATCAAATAATACAATCCATTCACAACAAACATCACGAAAGCGAAGCACAATTAGTCTTCGATCGCAATACCCATACTACGCGCTGTTCCTTCAACCATGCGCATCGCTGCTTCTACATCAGCAGCATTTAAGTCAGGCATTTTTGTTTCTGCAATTTCTTTTACTTTATCGCGCTTAACTGTTGCTACTTTATTACGATTTGGTTCACCAGAAGCAGTTTCAATGCCTGCTGCTTTTTTAAGCAAAACAGCTGCTGGTGGAGTTTTTGTAATAAACGTAAACGAACGGTCTTCAAACACTGTTATCTCAACAGGAATAATCATACCCGCTTGATCTTGCGTACGTGCGTTAAATTCTTTACAAAAGCCCATGATATTAACACCTGCTTGACCAAGTGCTGGTCCTACTGGTGGTGCCGGATTTGCTTTTCCAGCTGGGATTTGTAGTTTCACAAGTTTAATCACTTTTTTAGCCACGAGACACACCTCCTTAAAGTCCGTGATGTGGTAATAGGGGACGCTCGTTTTTTCCCCTCCCACTCCTATTGTTCTAACCGAATGGCTAGTTACAAGAATAACAAAAGAATTTTAGCATGAATATCAGAAAAATGCAAGGATATATATGCTAACTTGCGTAAACCTACTTTATAAGGAACTACTCTTAAAGTCTGTCAAAAGTTATTAAACCCACGTTAAAAAACTTGACTTATCGCAAAGTTTTATGGAGAAAGTCTGTCAAAAAAACCTTATACTTTCCTATAGTAGAACAAACTATTTGCACGTGACAAACACTCCAATTTTATAACGACAAATGCTCTAATCGAGCTTTTCTATTTGTGAGAAATCTAATTCTACAGGTGTTTCTCTTCCGAACATGTTTACGTGAACTTTCACCTTTTGCTTATCTGTGTCTATGCTTTCAACAGTACCGGTGAAGTCTGTAAACGGACCATCCGTCACACGAACATTCTCTTTAATTTCAAAATTAAATTGTACAGGATTTTCCGCAACACCCATACGTTTTAATACTGTTTCTACTTCTTCTGGCAATAACGGCGTTGGCTTCGTTCCACCACCACTTGAACCAATAAACCCTGTTACTCCAGGAGTATTTCGAACGACATACCATGAATCATCTGTCATAATCATCTCTGTGAGCACGTATCCTGGGAAGAATTTCTTCTTCGTTACCTTTTTCTTGCCGTTTTTTATTTCTGTCTCTTCATCCTCGGGAACAATAACGCGAAATATTTTATCTTCCATCCCCATGGACTCCACACGCTTTTCTAAGTTCGTTTTCACTTTATTTTCATAACCAGAATACGTATGTACGACATACCAATTTTTTTCCATTTATTTGGACAACAGTTCTTGTCCTTCCCTCCCTTTTTGTACTATACAAAACTTCATTTCAGTTTATTTCATTTTTTACATGCACCAAACATGCAACGTTTTAAATCCATATCACAAATAGACTATATGTGGTTAAACTTTTTTGCTCCAACCTAAAAAACCCGATTGATACCGGGTTCCACAAAAACTCATTATTTAGTTCCTTATCATTATAGCATAAAACCGACACAAATATTCAATCATTAGGAAAATCAAAGTAAGTTTAAAATTTGCGTGATTCCAAGGTCAATTAAAAAGAAGAATAACGCTATAAAAGCAACCGTTGTAATAACCGTTATGGTATAGCTAGTTAACTCTTTGCGATTCGGCCAGCTAACTTTCTTCATTTCTCTTGAAACGTTTTTTAAAAAACGAAACATGCTTGTACCCCCTACACCTGAAAATGACGACTTTGTTATAGTCATGCTATTTATTTCGCACATTACATCGCGAAAATCTATTTTGTTTCCCGATGCAATGTATGTTTACCACAATGTTTACAATACTTATTTACTTCAAGCCGTACAGGTTGTGTGGATACATTTTTATTCGTTGTATAATTTCTACTAGCACAAACTGCACACGCTAAAGTGATTTTCTTATTCATTCCCTCACCTCGAGCGGAGAGTTTCTAATACTATTTTACTCTAGCATGGTTGCAAAAATGTGTCAATCCTCCCTATGAAGTAATTTCCGCCTCCGCAATTAACTGCTCCAATTTACGCTTTACTCGTTGTAGTGCATTATCGATCGACTTAACATGACGATTAAGCGCAACTGATATTTCATGGTACGTCCTTCCATCTAAATAAAGTTGCAGTACTTTCTTCTCTAATCCGCTCAATAATTCTGATAATTTCGCTTCTACGTCTCCATATTTTTCCTGGTTCACAAGCAGTTCTTGTGGATCAATATCTTTTGATCCTGCGATGACATCTAATAAAGTGCGATCTGTCTCTTCATCATAAATCGGCTTGTCCAAAGACACATACGAATTTAGCGGAATGTGTTTTTGTCTTGTCGCTGTCTTAATCGCTGTAATGATTTGCCTTGTTACACATAATTCAGCAAAAGCTTTAAATGAGGATAGCTTTTTTCCATCATAATCGCGAATAGCCTTATATAAACCGATCATTCCTTCTTGGACAATGTCCTCTTTATCCGCGCCAATTAAAAAATACGTCCGTGCTTTTGCACGTACAAAATTACGATACTTGTGTATCAAATAATTTAAAGCGTGACTGTTCCCCTGATGAATAAGCTGCACAATACTCTCATCGTCCAGCTTATTTAAGCGTTGATCGCCCATCTCTATTTGATTGACATTCACCAAGATGCCCCCCCGACTACACGCAGTCCATTTAAAGCTTATTATACAGGAAGCGCTTTAAAGTCGTCAATATTAGAGAAGTGAGAGTGTTTGTAGTACTACATCTTCCCTCTTCTCCATTTTTCAAAAGTCTCTAACGTTTTCGGATCTAATGTAATTTTTGAATTTGCTTGTTTCTTATAATGCTTTTCTATCGTCTTTTCAATGTTCTGTTGTATATTATTCGTTTCTATCCATAGCTCTCGAGCAGATTTCCTTAAAGCTCCACTTCCAAAAATTGTTCGTTGCTCTGCAAAATCAGATGTTGCTACGTATACTTGCGTACGGATATCTTTTACCTCTTTTACTAATTTTTCAATACATTCATCGGCTGTTTCTTTTTCTTTTGTATAAATAACTTCTACATTATACGCAGTTGTTTTTGTCTCTACCCCGTGTACATAATAAGCATCAAATACAACAATGACACGAAAACCTGAATACGCTTGGTATTCAGCCATCCATTCGATTAAACGATCTCGGGCTTGCCCAATATCTTTTTCTTTTAACCGCTGAAGTTCATCCCATGCTCCAATGATGTTATATCCATCTACAATGACAACAATCATCGCTTATTCACCATAAGGATTCCTTTTCCGATACACCTCATATAATAAAAGGCTACAAGCAACGGAAGCGTTAAGAGAGGATACCTTCCCCTTCATGGGTAAGCTTACTGTCCAATCACATTTTTTCTTTACTAGACGGCTCATCCCTTTCCCTTCGTTTCCCACTACAATAGCGAGCGGCAGCGTACCTTCTAATTGCCGATAATCCTCTGATGCATCCGCTTCTGTACCAACTACCCAAATATTACGTTCCTTCAATGCTTCAATAGTATTAGCAATATTCGTTACGCGAACAACCGGTACATGCTCCATTGCCCCAGCTGCTGTTTTGGCTACAGTTGCAGTTAAACCTACGGATCGACGCTTTGGAATAATGACGCCGTGTGCCCCTACAGCATCTGCCGTCCGTAAAATAGAACCTAAATTATGCGGGTCTTCTAATTCATCTAAAATCAAAAAGAATGCTGCTTCATTTCGTTTTTCAGCTTGGTGAAATAGATCATCTAGCGTTGCATATGTATACGATGCGACATATGCGACCACCCCTTGATGGCTTCCTCCTTTAGCTAACTGATCTAATTTATGTTTGGGAACTTTTTGAACGACAGTATGTGCCGTTTTCCCTAATTGAAAAAACTTTGCTTGTACGGAAGAGTTTAACTGTTCGGATACAAACACTTTATTTATCGACCTCCCCGACTTCATCGCTTCTATAACAGGATTTTTACCAATTATCAGCTCCTGATCCATATTCGGTTCCACTCCTTTCTGTTAACTGAATCGCTTCTTCAATAAGTTGTTCTAACCGTTCTTTATCATTTCCTAAATAAAGATAACCGATTAATGCTTCGAAGGCTGTACTGTAGCGATATGTTTGAACGCGTATGTTTTTGGGAATAGAGCCTGACTTTGCATTTCTTCCTCTTGTCACTACCCGTACTTCTTCTGCGGTTAACTTGTCCACCTTTAGCCAGTGGCGAACAACAGTTGCTTGCGCTTTTCCTGACACATAACGGATTGCTTGTTGATGTAATTGCTGTGGTTTTACTTGACCTTGTTGAAGGAGGTGCTCTCTTACATACAATTCATAGACAGCATCTCCCATATAGGCAAGGGCAAGGCTTTTCAATTGTTTTACATCTTGCTCCATGGTTATCCTCTTTTCCATCGTACTCCTTGAGGCGTATCTTCTAAAATGATATTTTTTTCTTTTAGCATATCTCTAATTTCATCAGCACGAGCGAAATCACGAGCTTTTCTTGCGGTATTACGTTCTTCAATTAATGCCTCAATCTCTGCATCTAGTAGCTCCTGTTCCACCTCTAATTCAATTCCAAGAACCTTTAAGAAAGAGTGTATGACTTGTTGGAAAGCTGCAATTACCTCGCTTGATGTCTGTTTTTGTTGCAAGTAGACATTCGCTTCTTTCGCTACTTCAAAAAGAACTGAAATTGCATTGGCAGTATGAAAGTCATCATCCATCTCCGCCTCAAATTGCTGCTTCCATTGCGCTAGCTTTTGCAACCAATCCTCTTTATGATCTACAAGATCCATGCTAGAAGGTTTGCGGTGCTCTAAATTAAAATAAGCTGTTTTTATTCGCTCTAAACTGTTTTCTGCACTCTGTAATAACTCCTCAGAAAAGTTAATCGGGTGACGATAATGGACACTAAGCATAAAGAAACGAATGACTTGTGGATCATACTGTTGGATTAAATCGCGAGCTAATAAAAAGTTTCCTAGTGATTTGGACATTTTTTCATTATCAATGTTGATATAACCATTATGCATCCAATAGTTAGCAAATGTTTTTCCCGTCAGAGCTTCCGATTGCGCTATTTCGTTCTCATGGTGTGGAAAAGCAAGGTCTTGCCCTCCTGCATGAATATCAATTGTCTCCCCAAGGTATTTTTTTACCATGGCAGAGCACTCAATATGCCATCCGGGGCGCCCTTTTCCCCACGGCGAATCCCAAGCAATCTCTCCATCCTTTGCCTTTTTCCATAAAGCAAAGTCAAGTGGATCTGTTTTCTTCTCACCAACTTGAATTCGAGCTCCAGACCTTAGCTCATCGACAGATTGATGAGATAACTTTCCATATCCTTTAAACTCCCGAGGTTTAAAATAGACATCACCTTGCACTTCATAAGCAACACCTGTTTCAATAAGCTTCTCAATAAAGGCGATAATATCAGCCATTGTTTCTGTTACTCGAGGGTTATGTGTAGCTTCTTTTACCCCTAAAGCACCAACATCTTCTAAATAAGCGGAAATAAACCGGTTAGCTACCTCTGGCACTTCCTTACCGAGCTCATTGGCAACTTTAATTAACTTATCGTCCACATCCGTAAAATTGAGCACATAATCTACTTCAAAACCCTTGTACTCTAAATAACGTCTCACTGTATCAAAGACAATTGCAGGTCTTGCATTACCAATATGAATATAGTTATATACAGTCGGTCCGCAAACATACATGCTCACTTTGCCCTGTTCTATTGGTTTAAACACTTCTTTTTTACGTGTTAACGTATTGTATATTTTAATGGACATCGTGTTTTTTCCCTTCCTTTAATTTAGCTATTTCTTCCTTTAATGCATCAATTTCCTGCTGTAAATATTCACATCGATTTGCTACTGGATCAGGTAGTTTGTGATGATTTAAGTCTTTAGTAACCTTTTCTCCGCGGTGCTTTACAATTTTGCCCGGGATACCGACTACGGTAGCATTATCGGGCACATCCTTTAAAACAACAGACCCGCCACCTACTTTTGCGCTTTCCCCAATTGTTATGGATCCAAGCACTTTGGCTCCTGTTGCAATCAGCGCATTATCTTTTATCGTCGGATGCCGCTTTCCCTTTTCTTTTCCAGTACCACCTAACGTTACCCCTTGAAAAATCGTTACATTATTGCCAATTTCGCATGTTTCACCAATAACAACTCCCATTCCATGGTCAATAAATAAACGTCTACCAATTATCGCACCTGGGTGAATTTCAATTCCAGTAAAGAAACGGTTCATTTGTGAGATGACACGGGCAATAAAAAACATTTTACGCTTATATAACGCGTGGGCAATACGGTGCGACCAAACAGCATGAAGACCTGAATACGTTAAAAAAACTTCAAAATAAGAGCGTGCAGCTGGGTCCTGCTCGAATACAGCATCCATATCATCTTTCATTCGTTTCCAAATGCCCATCCTCCAGCCTCCTTCCCCATGATTAATGTAATACATAAAGGATGTAAAACCTATCTATTATATTTAGCTTCATTCTTAGCCGTAAAGCTTTTTCTGCAAAATCTCCTTGTTAGACATCTATTTTCATTAACAATAGTAGCTCCATTCATGCAAGCTTTCGTGCTAAATACAAGTATCATTGTTTGCGGTTTACATTCACGGTGTATAGCAAAGGATTTGATAACAATGAACCAATCGAGTAGAGGGAAAAGTTAAGTAACTTTACGCCCCTCTCACACCACCGTACGTACCGTTCGGTATACGGCGGTTCAATAGTTTGAGTGTACGAACTGGTATTGTAGAGCGATGTCTTTATATCCTCTCGATGCCAGTTCTTTATCTGTTAATGAACGATGGAGTACATAACTACTGGATATAACCCAGTAGCCCTTTCTTGTATTCGACCATTCATAAGCTTTATGTTTATCGATACCTAAGCGAATTAGATTTTTCCTTTTTGTGCGTGGGTTTTTCCACTGCTTCCAGAGATATTGTCTAATTCTTCGCTTCAACCATCCATTGAGATTCTTTATAAATCCTTTCATTTCCCCTATGCCATAGTAGTTTATCCAACCTGTCATAAGTTGTTGGATTTCTTTAAGAATCACTTCGAGATGTCGTCCACGATTGCGTTTGGTGATCCGCTTGAGTTTCCTTTTGACGGTCACTTTCGCTTTATTATGCGGACGAATTTTGACACCCTTCTTCGTAGCTAATAAGCAGAAGCCAAGAAACTTACGTTTCAAAGGACTTCCAACCGCACTCTTTTCTCGGTTAACAGTTAAACTCAGATCCTTCTCAAGAAAGTTCGTTATATTATCCATTACCCGATATCCTGCTCTCCTGCTTTTCACATAGATATTACAGTCGTCCGCATAGCGGACGAATCTGTGACCACGCTTTTCTAATCGTTGGTCTAATTCATTCAGATAAATATTACTGAGTAACGGCGATAAGTTTCCACCTTGCGGCGTTCCTTCTTCCGATTTCTCAAAGATACCGTTTATCATAATTCCACTCAATAAATACTGTCTTACCAAGCGAAGCACGCGCTTATCATCTATCTGTTTTTCCACGAAATACATCAGTTTGTCATGATTTACCGTATCGAAGTAGGATTTCATATCCAAATCCACCACATATTTGTACCCTTGTTCGTAGTATGACTTTGCCCGTATGATGGCTTGATGTGCACTACGTTTTGGACGAAACCCAAAACTATTATCGGAGAACTTTGGTTCAAATATTGGTTGGAGCACTTGGTTAATCGCTTGTTGAAGCATCCGGTCGATGACTGTCGGAATCCCCAGTTTTCTCTTTCCACCGTCTGGTTTCGGGATTTCAACCCGCAGGACGGGTTGCGGTTTGTATTTTTCTTGATATAACTGGAGTAATAGTTCCTCTTTATGTTCCTTCAAGTATGGAAGTAGTTGGTCGCACGTCATACCGTCTACACCGGCTGCCCCCTTATTTCTGACGACTTGAAGGTAAGCTTGATTGAGATTGTTCCTTGACAGGATTCTTTCAAACAGATTGGATACACCATTTTGATTGTTCTTTTCACCATGTAAGCCACTATGCGCTTCGACATACCCTTCATGTTCCACACTATCTCTCTGCCGATAGCCAGATTCTCCTGTTTTCTGCAGTTGTCGCACCTTACACACCTCCTAGAGCTTTCAAAACGACTATTGTTCGGTCCTTCATGTTTCGTCAAGTAACATTACTATGACCTCTGCTGACTTCTTGTGATTCACCAAGACGTCATCGTCTTGGTTGTGCTGGTTTGTTATCATTCAACTCCCACTGCACCCTCACAAGACCTCCCCCGGTAAGAGCGAAAACTTTCCTCCCATGTAACTGCTAGATTTACTGTATAGGTTTCGGGCAGTATTGGACTTCAGTTTGTTAGGCAACCTTATCCGACCTAATTCAGCCTTCTATCTAGTTTCTGTTCGTCAGTTCAGGAGTTTGCGTCCGACTTCCTTCAGCCACTACCTCGCGATAGCCACCTTGTCTTTCGCTAACAGTTCCTACTGCCATGCCTGTAGTGGACTTTCACCACCAAGTTTTCGCCCATGCAGGGCGCACCTAAAAAAGCGTCTCTGGGTATGCATACTCAGAGACGCTTTCATGCGCGGTTCCACTCTGTTTGAAGGATAAATAAATTCCTTCCAACTTAAACTTATAACGGTAAGCGCCGCCGTTATGTACTACTATTCCACAACGGACTTCAGAGGAGCACTTCAAAAGCAATCCTAAAAACCACTTCCAGCCAAGGTGATTCTCTCTGTGTTAGTTTATTGCTTTTTACTTTCCCTCGTCATCGTTCCTTATTTATGTAATATTACTATATTACATTTTACGTAAGTTGTGAATCATTACGCTTTAAGTTTCTTTAATACAGCGTCTAAATGGCTAATGACGGTATCTTTTCCTAGTAGTTCAATTGCCATCGGTAATTCTGGTCCATGAGTTTGTCCCGTAGTAGCTACACGGATCGGCATAAATAGTTTCTTACCTCGATGCCCCGTTTCTTTTTGTGTTGCTTTAATCTGAGCTTTAATAGAGTCGGCTGTAAAATCATCCAAATGAAGGAGCTTATCTGTGAAGACTTGTAATACCTCTGGAACTTGCTCTCCTTCAAGAACTTCCCAAGCAGCGTCATCAAAGCTGAGCTCTTTAGAGAAAAACATCTCCGTTAATTCTACAATTTCTGCACCATAACGCAATTGCTCTTTGTATAATGCAATAACCTTCTCAACCCATTCCCTTGTCTCTTCATCCATATCGTTCGGCAGCTTTTCAGCCTTTACTAAATGTGGTAGTGCCAAGTCAATCACTTCTGAAAGGTCTGTCGCTTTTATATACGCATTATTCATCCACTTCAATTTATGACGGTCAAAGATAGCTGCAGACGTAGATAAGCGATTTGGATCAAAGATATCAATTAAAGTTGGCTTATCAAAAATTTCCTCTTCCCCAACCGGAGACCAACCTAGTAACGTAATAAAATTAAACAAAGCTTCTGGCAAATAGCCTAAGTCATGGTACTGTTCAATGAATTGAATAATATGCTGGTCACGCTTGCTTAATTTTTTCCGTTCTTCGTTAAGAATCAGTGTCATATGGCCAAATTTTGGCGGCTGCCAACCAAATGCATCATATATCATCATTTGTTTTGGAGTATTGGAAATATGTTCTTCTCCTCGTAATACGTGCGTAATTTCCATTAGATGGTCATCAATAGCTACGGCAAAGTTATACGTCGGAATACCGTTTTTCTTTACAATAACCCAATCACCAAAATCACTAGATTCAAATGTAATATCGCCTCTTACCATATCATTAAATGTATATGTCTTATTTTCAGGAACTCGCATACGGATGCTTGGTAAACGCCCCTCCTCTTCAAAGGCTGCGATTTGTGCTTCCGTTAAATCACGATGGGCGCCAGAATATTTTGGAACTTGGCCGTTAGCGCGCTGTTGCTCTCTTTCCGCTTCAAGCTCCTCCTCTGTCATATAGCATTTGTATGCCAAGCCTCTTTCTAACAGCTCGTCCACATATTTTTGATAAATATCAAGACGCTCCATCTGACGGTACGGACCGTAATCGCCACCTACATCAGCGCCTTCATCCCATTCAACACCTAACCATTTTAAAAACTTTAGCTGGCTTTCTTCGCCACCTGCTACGTTTCGTTTCTCGTCTGTGTCTTCAATGCGAATAATCATTTTTCCATTGAAATGTTTTGCATATAAGTAATTAAATAATGCTGTACGTGCGTTTCCGATATGCAAATGACCTGTTGGACTTGGTGCATAACGTACTCGAACCTGATTTGTCATGGCTCTTCCCCTTTCTACAATCAAACATGAATTAGATAAATTTAGCTTACCGCCAACTCTTTATGGCGGAATAACGCCGTTGTTTTTCTTATTCTATAAACCTTAAAACTGTATACTTTCCTAAAATAAAATGAATCATACTCCTATGTTTTAGAGACTTAAAATGTGATACAGGAGATTTTTTGTATGACAGCGCCTTGCTTTTAAATTCTATATTAAATTATACGGTTCTTGCTCGTATAACAAAAGTGATAACAACCATTGTTATCACTTTTGTTCATCCTTTATATGTTATACCTTTTTACAGTGCTTTTTCAAGTAATTTTGGTTTTGCAAATATCATTCGTCCAGCAGACGTTTGCAAGACACTCGTAATTAGCACTTCGATTGTTTTGCCGATATAGTCTCTACCTTCTTCCACAACAATCATGGTTCCATCATCAAGGTAAGCGACCCCTTGATTATGTTCTTTCCCATCTTTTATAACATGTACGGTTAATTCTTCCCCAGGCAGGACAACAGGCTTCACAGCATTCGCCAAATCATTAATGTTTAATACAGACACACTTTGCAAGTCACAAACTTTATTCAAGTTAAAGTCATTGGTTACAACGATACCATCAATTACTTTAGCCAATTTGATTAATTTGCTATCCACCTCATGAATATCTTCGAAGTCCCCTTCATAGATTTCCACTTTTACAGGTAAATCTTTCTGGATCCGATTTAACACGTCTAAACCTCTACGTCCACGGTTTCTCTTTAATACATCAGATGAATCAGCAATATGTTGCAGCTCGCCAAGTACGAATTGCGGAATAACAACCGTTCCTTCCAAGAAGTTCGTTTGGCAAATGTCAGCGATCCGTCCATCAATAATGACACTTGTATCCAATATCTTTGCTTTAGGTTGTATGGTTGTATTTGTTACATCACTTTCTGGGATTTTTCGCTTTTCTTTTTCCTTACGATTCATATTAAATAAATTGACAATATCTTCACGACGGCGAAAACCGACTTGAAAACCTAGATACCCTAATATAATCGTTATAAATAATGGAAGAACTTGTGAAACTAATACATTAAGATCTCCCAAAGGTATGGTGATTAAATACGCGATAATTAAACCAGCCATCAAACCTAACGTCCCTGAAAATAAATCACCAGCAGGTAGACGAATAAGTGCTTCCTCTATCCATTTTAAAAACCCTACAATATAATCGACAAGCCAATATGATATGAGAAAGAAAATAATAGCACCGATCGCCATTCCTATATAGGGAGAGAACATCCAATTAGCATCGGCAATATTTAATAAAGCTAAAAACAAAGGAACATAAAGATAACCTATAGTTCCTCCTAAAATAATGAAAAACAAATGCACAATCTTTTTCATCAGCAATGCCACCTCCTAACTTATATTATTGCCTAAGATGAAAAAAAATAATCCTTGAATAATATTTATAATGAAATAATTTCCATATGATAGTTTATAAACTTCCAAGTAATGAACAATCCTTTAAACGTTGGAGTAAATAAGCATTTTCAAACGCCCTTATCCTACAAACCTTTCATTTATACTTCTTACTAATGAAATAAAAACAAAACTTATCTACTTACCCCGATTTGTAATGCTTCTTGCACCGTGTTTACACCGATAATTTCGATGTTATTTGGCGTTGTCCAACCTCCCAAATTATTTTTAGGACAAATAACGCGTTTAAATCCTAGTTTGGCAGCTTCTTGAACACGTTGTTCAATGCGAGATACCCGTCTTATTTCTCCCGTCAGTCCGACTTCCCCAATAAAAATATCTTCCGGCTTTGTTGGTTGATCACGGAAGCTAGAAGCAATACTAACAGCAATTGCTAAATCAATGGCAGGTTCATCAAGTCTAACACCACCAGCAACTTTAATATATGCATCTTGGTTTTGCAGCATTAAACCGACACGTTTTTCTAACACTGCCATCAGTAGTGGAACACGGTTCTGATCTACTCCTGTCGCCATTCTACGAGGGTTACCAAACGCTGTAGGAGAAATTAATGCCTGTATCTCTACCAATACTGGTCTTGTTCCCTCCATAGAAGCTACGACGGTAGACCCCGAAGCTCCTTGTGAACGTTCTTCCAAAAATATTTCTGAAGGGTTTAAAACTTCGCGTAGCCCCGCTTCCTTCATCTCAAAGATGCCCATTTCATTCGTACTACCAAACCGATTTTTCACACCTCTTAAAATACGGTACGTATGATGACGCTCCCCTTCAAAATATAGCACAGCGTCCACCATATGCTCTAAAAGCCTTGGGCCAGCAATCGTCCCCTCTTTCGTCACGTGTCCCACAATAAAGATGGGTATTCCATTCGTTTTAGCAATTTTCATCAATTCAGATGTACATTCTCTTACTTGAGAAACACTGCCCGGTGCACTAGTAATCTCTTCACGATAGACCGTTTGAATGGAATCAATAACGACAAATGATGGTTTTATTGCTTCGATTTGATTTGCTATATCAAGTAAACTTGTTTCTGCTAACACATATAACTCGTCGGAAGTTACACCTAAACGATCAGCACGCAACTTTGTCTGTCTCGTTGATTCTTCCCCGGAAATGTATAAAACAGACAGACTTTTATCTGCCAATTGAGATGATATTTGTAATAATAGGGTAGACTTTCCAATCCCTGGATCACCACCAACTAGAACGAGAGAGCCTGGCACAATGCCGCCGCCGAGCACACGGTTAAACTCTTTCATATCTGTTGTCACTCTCGGTTCTTGTTGTGATTTAATTGCTGTAATTTTTTCAGGCTTTCCTACTGACCTATTACCTGTTTGAAAAGCTTGCTTTTGTCTCCCACCAGTAATTTCAATCTCTTCTACAAACGTATTCCAATTATTACAACCAGGACACTTGCCAAGCCATTTTGCTACTTCATACCCACAATCCTGACAAACAAATTTCGTTTTACGCTTCGCCAACCTATCACTACCCCTTCACTTATCTATTATATACGATTTTAGCAACCATAAAGTTACAGGTTCCTATCAATTTGAATAGGAATTCCATAGTCGTGCCACAAATCTTCCCTATTTCATACTGCTTAAAGCTAAAAATGGATTCACTTTTTTCGAAAAGACACTTCTTGTTGCTTCAATTTACTTAAAAGCAGCGTTTTGTTATTCGAAAAACTTGGCTATCGCCAAAGTCTTTATCCGCTTATACTATAAACCTTAAAAAATTTATACTTTCCTATAGTATAAAAAACTCGCCTGCGAGTGCTTTCGCGATTTTCCTAACGCAAGTCATCTTTTGCTTTTCACCAATTCTTTATATAGAAAGCATTCGTTTTGCTTATACGATAAGCCTTAAAATTTTATGCTTTCTATTGCTTATTTTTATTAGTTTAACATATTTTGGCGTTAAAAGAATGATTCTCATCATCTATATTATTGCAACATAGCAGGACGTTTTCCCTAAACCTATCTATCTTATTACAACAACTTTACTTATCGACAAATCTTTCGCATAAGCCTTCGTTTTTCTTATACGATAAAACCTTATACTTTTCTATAGTACAAATTAGGTCATATTTGTTTCTTAGAATAATACTTCTTTTCTTTTTGTAAATAAATTTCTTAAAGCATTAATTTGGTTCTAAATAAACAATCCTTTCGTGAAGCTACCTCCTCACGAAAGGATTGGTTTGTCAGAAAAACTTGGCTATTAACAAGTCTTTATGGCGATGACCATGGCTGCCGCTTTCCGTTACTACTTATCATCATATAGATAAGACTAAGGAAGTATAATAAATTCTCCTTTATTGTTTAAACCAATTTTTACTTTTTGACCTTTTTCAATTGTTCCTTTTAAAAGCTCTTCAGACAATAAATCCTCTACATTCTTTTGAATCGAGCGACGAAGCGGTCTTGCTCCATATTCAGGATCGAAACCTTCATTGGCAATCTTTTCAATTGCCTTATCTGTTAGCGAGAACTCGATATCTTGTTCTTTTAAACGTTTTTGCAGTTGTTGAATCATTAGCGTTACAATCTGCTTCATATGTTTTTTCTCTAAGGAATGGAAAACAATTGTTTCATCTATACGGTTTAAAAATTCTGGTCGAAATGCTTTTTTTAGCTCTTCCGTTACTTTTGATTTCATATTTTTATAATCCTGGTCTTCTTCCCCTAAATTAAAGCCAACATATTTATTTCGCTTTAATTCGCTCGCACCAACATTCGATGTCATAATTAATACCGTATTACGAAAATCGACCACGCGACCTTTGGAGTCGGTTAAACGACCATCTTCAAGAACTTGTAATAAGATATTGAACACTTCCGGATGAGCCTTTTCTACTTCATCTAAAAGCACAACGGAATACGGTTTTCTACGGACTTTTTCAGTTAGTTGACCGCCTTCTTCATATCCTACATAGCCAGGAGGTGGGCCAACTAAACGAGAAGTAGCATGCTTTTCCATATACTCCGACATATCAATTCGAATCATGGCATCCTCATCCGCAAACATGGCTTCCGCTAAGGCACGAGCTAATTCCGTTTTCCCAACCCCTGTTGGTCCTAAAAATATAAACGAACCAATTGGGCGTTTCGGATCTTTCAACCCTGCTCGAGCTCTACGGATTGCTTTAGAAACGGCATTTACAGCTTCTTCTTGACCGATTACTCGATTGTGAAGGATCTCCTCCATGTTAAGCAAACGTTCGCTCTCATCCTTCGTTAGTTTTGCTACAGGGACACCCGTCCAGATAGATACAACACTCGCAATGTCTTCTACTGTAACCTCCGTATCGGTTTGTCCTTGCTTTTCTTTCCATTTTGTCTTCGTCTCAGCTACTTCTTCACGTAACCGTTGCTCGGAATCACGAAGCGATGCGGCTTTTTCAAACTCTTGACTTTGTACAGCTGCATCCTTTTCCTTACGAACCTCTTCCAACTTATGTTCTAATTTCTTCAGGTTTGGTGGTACAGTATAGGATTTTAAACGCACCTTCGATCCTGCTTCATCAATTAAATCAATCGCCTTATCTGGTAAGAACCGGTCAGTTATATAACGATCCGATAGATTAGCAGCTGCTTCAATTGCTTCATCTGTTATCGTAACACGATGATGTGCTTCGTAACGATCACGTAAGCCTTTTAAAATTTGGATCGTTTCTTCCAACGTTGGTTCATCAACTTGAATAGGCTGGAATCTGCGCTCAAGCGCTGCATCTTTTTCAATATATTTACGATACTCATCTAATGTCGTAGCACCAATACACTGTAACTCACCACGGGCAAGTGATGGCTTTAAAATATTTGACGCATCAATCGCACCTTCTGCCCCACCAGCGCCAATTAAAGTGTGCAATTCATCAATAAATAAGATAATGTTACCAGCTCGACGAATTTCTTCCATTACCTTTTTCAAACGATCTTCGAACTCACCACGATATTTTGTTCCTGCCACAACCGTTCCCATATCTAGCGTCATCACGCGCTTATCTCGTAATGTTTCTGGTACTTCATTTTGAATAATTTGTTGTGCAAGCCCTTCTGCAACCGCTGTTTTTCCTACACCAGGCTCGCCAATTAATACAGGGTTGTTTTTCGTACGGCGACTTAACACTTGAATAACCCGTTCGATTTCCTTACTACGTCCAATAACTGGATCAATATTGCCTTCTTTGGCGCTCACCGTTAAATCACGTGCTAACGAATCAAGTGTTGGGGTATTCGCATTGGATTGTTGCGCACGCCCCTGACGATTTGCTTGCGATTCATTACTACCTAAAAGCTGTAAAACTTGCTGTCTAGCTTTGTTCAGGCTAACCCCTAAATTATTTAAAACTCTAGCAGCAACGCCCTCTCCTTCTCGGATAAGCCCTAATAGTATGTGCTCTGTGCCAACATATGAATGCCCAAGCTTACGTGCTTCATCTTGGCAAAGTTCTACCACTTTTTTCGCACGTGGTGTATAGTGAATTGTTTGCATTGGCTGTTTCCCTACGCCAATTAGTTTTTCCACCTCTTCTTGAATTTTGGAAATCTCCAATCCAAGTGATTGTAATGCTTTTGCAGCAATACCTTCTCCTTCGCGGACAAGTCCTAGTAAAATATGTTCTGTCCCGATATTATTATGCCCTAATCTTACAGCCTCCTCTTGGGAGAGTGCGAGTACTTTTTGTGCTCTTTCGGTAAAACGTCCAGACATCATATATTCGTTTCCTCCTATCTATTCCTCTAATTGCAACCGCTGACGAATAAGAGAAGCTCGCAATTGGTCACGTTCACTTGCTGCTAATGTTTTTTTGGCATAGTGCTGTAAAAATCCTGGTTGAGTCAAAATCATTAGTTCATTTAAAATATTTCTTGATACATTTTTCAATAAACCTACATCAATACCTAACCTTACATTGGATAAGCATGTTGCAGCCTCTTTTGATTCTAAAATTCTTGCATATGCCAATACACCATAAGAACGAAAAATTCGATCTTCCAACTTCTCTTTCGATTGCTCCATTATCCGATGTCTCGCATAACGTTCCTGTTCAATTAATTGCTTCACAACACTTTGCAAATCAGCAACGATATCCTCTTCTGATTTTCCAAGCGTAATCTGATTAGATATTTGAAAAATGTTTCCTTGCGCTTCACTACCTTCGCCATAAATACCTCGTACAACGAGACCTAACTGGTTAATTGCTGGTATCATGCGATTGATTTGTTTTGTTAAAACTAACGCGGGCAAATGCATCATAACAGAAGCACGCATTCCAGTTCCTACATTCGTCGGACAACTTGTCAAGTAACCTCGTTTTTCATCAAAAGCATAATTGATTTTTTCTTCTAGCCAATCATCAAATTCGAATGCTTGTTGCAGGGCCTCTGCTATTTGAAAACCTGGGAAATAAAGTTGCAAGCGAATATGGTCTTCTTCATTGATCATAAGAGATACTTGCTCATTTTCAGAAATAAGCACAGATGCAGCTTCAGATTGCTTTGCTAACAACGGACTAATCAAATGTTTTTCGACTAATACACGTTTTTCAATAGCGGATAGATCACGAATGGATACAAATGCTAAATCTTTATACACTCCATAAGTTTGTCCTTCATACTTTTCTTGAAAAAAACTCCTTATTTCCTCTAACTCTTTTGGATCAGCAGCTATTGGATAAGGTATATTAGCAAAATTTCGAGCAAGGCGAATACGGCTACTTAAAACAATATCGCTATCTGGACCATCTTTCCGCATCCACGGGCTAATCGCTTCATTCATAAATTGCTGCAATGTCATGATTGATCACCTGCCTCTGCCTGACCGTCATCTTGATTTAAAGCTTTAATTTGATCTCTTACTTTTGCTGCTTCTTCAAATTCTTCATTCTCAATTAACTTTTTCAAATGCAGTTTTAAATCTTCTAGCTGTTTTTTCTTATGCAAATCTCCACCTTGTCGTTTAGGGATTTTCCCATTATGCTTTACATTCCCCGCATGGACTCTTCGAAATATCGAGTCTAAACGATCGTTAAAAGTTTCATAACAAACAGCACAGCCAAATTTTCCTACTTGCTTAAATTGAGAAAAAGTCATTTCGCATTTTGGACATTGTAAGTCCTTTGTCTGATGATAACTTTCCGTGTGTGGATTTGACAAGCTGGAGGTGTCAAAATTAAATAACCCAGAAAGTAAATGATGTAGCGAATATCCATCTTCTGAATAGTTCATATACCCTTTATCCTTCGCACAAACATTACAAACATGAACCTCCATTTTTTGCCCTTGAATCACTTGTGTGAAATGAAGGGTTGCAGGACGTTTGTGACATTCTTGGCATTGCATGTTCACACTCCCCTTTATTTATTTAAATACTTAAGCGTTGTAAGCATGGATGTTAATACGCGTGCACGAATTTCATCTCGTAAAGGCAATTGGAATGGAAGCGTCGTTCTTTCAATAGCGCTTAACATAATCTTAGCCTCGCGTTCCGTAATTAACTCTTCTTCAAGTAACCTTTCTAATATACCGACTGCTTTTTGCTGAGATACAGATGGATTAATCATTTCAATAATTTCATCAATCAACTTGGACTCTTCTTGGTGAATAACCCGCATAATTCGAATAAAACCACCGCCACCACGCTTACTTTCCACAATATAACCTTTTTCAGCAGTAAAGCGTGTATTAATTACATAATTAATTTGTGAGGGGACACATTGAAATTGGTCAGCTATCTCACTTCGTTTAATTTCAATTACATTCTTCCCTTTTGATTGAAGGATTTGCTTCAAATAACTTTCAATTATATCTGATATATTACCCATATGCCCACCCCCTTTTGTATAGAGTAACGGTTTTGACTTTGACTATCTTTGACTATACTTTTATTATACGGGAATTTAAAGAAGATGCAAATACAATACTATGTTTATTGTAGACAAAAATAACTCATAAAAAACACATAATAAAAAAACCTTCTATGAATGGGAATTTCACGACAAAAGTCTTTTTATTACGACAAACCGTATTACCATAGAAAACTTGACTTATCGTCAAGTCTTATGGCGGAAACCGTATTTTTGCTTATAATATATTAAAAAATCCGACACATTCCTATAGTGTAAAAAAGATTTTGCCAAACATTTTAGAATTTTGAAAGGTACGCCTTTTTTATATAAAAGAAACGGACGTAATTCATTCGAACGAGTATCGCCCATTTTTATACCTCGTTATTAGGAATTCCCCTGTTTGTTTTTCTCTATCTAACCTTTCTTAAACAACAGTTTGACCTGTTCCTAACCTTCCGCCGATATTTCAACAACTTGGCTTATCGTCAAAATTTTAAGAATAAAATTCACACTTTGCTACAACGTAAAAAAAGATGAGTATTCCACTATCTGGAGTTCCCATCTTATACGAACACTTTTAAATACATCCTTATAACTATATGCTTTTTATTTTAATTCAGTAACATTTCTAACATGGTTAATACGAGAAATTTCATCAAATAAAGTTAGACGTTCTGCATTCGTTATTCCTTCTGTATTAATAAAAATATTACGGTAATTATTATCTGATTTTGATATTTCTACTTTTTTAATAGAAACGTAATGGTTGTCAAACACTGCAACCACCTCATTTACGGGCAAGTCTGGGAGTGTAACGATTTGAATAACGTGGGAAACTTTTCCTTTTTTAAATAGGCGTTCAAAATTATTAAGGAATATAAGGCTGAGTAATATTATTGCAGTTGTTACTACTGCTGCCCCATACATACCAACACCTACTACCAGACCTAACCCTGCAACTGTCCAAATAGATGCAGCTGTCGTTAAACCTCTTATCGTGCCACCATATACAATGATGGTACCAGCACCTAAAAACCCAATTCCACTTATCACATACGAAGGTATTCTTGCAGGGTCAAAACGGATATTCTCGTAATGCTCTAGAAAAAATTCAAATCCAAATAAAGAAAGTAGCATCATTAGACAAGAGCCAACGCCTACTAAAATATGGGTGCGAAATCCAGCTGAATGATTTTTTAACTCCCTTTCAAACCCGATTAATCCAGAAAGGCATAATGCGATAAGTAAACGAGTTAAAATAACATAAAAATGATCCCCCAATAGTTCATTGATTATTTCTTTCATACTAAATCCCCCAATTGTTAATAAATATAGCCTTTTATTTTATATATATGTGAACAAGATGAGGTTTATTTTTAATGAAGCCCTAATTAAATTAAACTTGTTCTTATTTCAAGAAGAAGTAGGAACTATGCGTTTCCTAATAATAATCAATATCCGCAAGAAGTATGATCTAAGAAGCTAGCTATATGTTGGTTTAAGTGGAGTGGATCGGTTACACTTTTTCAGCATACAATCTCTCCTCTTACTAACAAGAGTTGATATTGAAATAACTTTGGCGCAAGCGCCCGTTTAGCAACATAGCGAGTGGAACGAATCAACGGAGATAAAGGATTCATGTCCTCGCCATGAACCGATGATAACTTATCGTAAGGCAATTCGTGAAGTCCATGGACGCTGAATCCAGACGTGGCTAATCAGTTATTTCCTTATCCTTAAGCATCTTTTATCCTTTCTTATTTTATAAAATAAAAAAACTGACCATCTTTTTGATGAATCAGCTTTTTTGCTAATCGCCTGGCGGCGTCCTACTCTTGCAGGGACAAAGTCCCAACTACCATCGGCGCTGGAGAGCTTAACTACTGTGTTCGGCATGGGAACAGGTGTGACCTCTCCGCCATTACTACCAGGCAAAGTTGCTATCTGTTATGTTGTGCTTCAAAGAGGCACAAATCTTATTATAATCGTTTTTGTGAAAAAATCAAGATCTTTGTTGAAAAAAGTCATTTTTTCCTTGTTACCTTGAAAACTAAATAAGAGATCATTCAACGTACATCTACCAAAAAGGTTAGTTAAGTCCTCGATCGATTAGTATTCGTCAGCTCCACGTGTCACCACGCTTCCACCTCGAACCTATCAACCTCATCATCTCTGAGGGATCTTACTCACTTATAGTGATGGGAAGTCTCATCTTGAGGGGGGCTTCATGCTTAGATGCTTTCAGCACTTATCCCTGCCACACGTAGCTACCCAGCTATGCTCCTGGCGGAACAACTGGTACACCAGCGGTGTGTCCATCCCGGTCCTCTCGTACTAAGGACAGCTCCTCTCAAACCTCCTGCGCCCACGACGGATAGGGACCGAACTGTCTCACGACGTTCTGAACCCAGCTCGCGTACCGCTTTAATGGGCGAACAGCCCAACCCTTGGGACCGACTACAGCCCCAGGATGCGATGAGCCGACATCGAGGTGCCAAACCTCCCCGTCGATGTGAACTCTTGGGGGAGATAAGCCTGTTATCCCCGGGGTAGCTTTTATCCGTTGAGCGATGGCCCTTCCATGCGGAACCACCGGATCACTAAGCCCGACTTTCGTCCCTGCTCGACTTGTAGGTCTCGCAGTCAAGCTCCCTTCTGCCTTTACACTCTGCGAATGATTTCCAACCATTCTGAGGGAACCTTTGGGCGCCTCCGTTACCTTTTGGGAGGCGACCGCCCCAGTCAAACTGCCCGCCTGACACTGTCTCCGGACCGGATTACGGCCCTGGGTTAGAAGGTTCGTACAGCCAGGGTGGTATCCCACGGTTGCCTCCACGTAAGCTAGCGCTCACGCTTCGATGGCTCCCACCTATCCTGTACAAGCTGTACCAACATTCAATATCAGGCTACAGTAAAGCTCCACGGGGTCTTTCCGTCCTGTCGCGGGTAATGCGCATCTTCACGCATAGTATAATTTCACCGGGTCTCTCGTTGAGACAGTGCCCAAGTCGTTGCACCTTTCGTGCGGGTCGGAACTTACCCGACAAGGAATTTCGCTACCTTAGGACCGTTATAGTTACGGCCGCCGTTTACTGGGGCTTCGGTTCTACGCTTCGCACCGAAGTGCTAACGCTTCCCCTTAACCTTCCAGCACCGGGCAGGTGTCAGCCCCTATACTTCGCCTTTCGGCTTCGCAGAGACCTGTGTTTTTGCTAAACAGTCGCTTGGGCCTATTCACTGCGGCTCCTCCTTAAAGGAGCACCCCTTCTCCCGAAGTTACGGGGTCATTTTGCCGAGTTCCTTAACGAGAGTTCTCCCGCTCACCTTAGGATTCTCTCCTCGCCTACCTGTGTCGGTTTGCGGTACGGGCACCTATGAACTCACTAGAGGCTTTTCTTGGCAGTGTGAAATCCGGAACTTCGGTACTCTATTTCCCTCCCCATCACAGCTTGAAATTGTCGAACGGATTTGCCTATCCGACTTTCTCACTGCTTGGGCGCACACGTCCATCGGTGCGCATTCCTTATCCTACTGCGTCCCCCCATCGTTCAAACGTTCATGAGGTGGTACAGGAATATCTACCTGTTGTCCATCGCCTACGCCTTTCGGCCTCGGCTTAGGTCCCGACTAACCCTGAGAGGACGAGCCTTCCTCAGGAAACCTTAGGCTTTCGGTGAAAGAGATTCTCACTCTTTTTTCGCTACTCATACCGGCATTCTCACTTCTAAGCGCTCCACCAGTCCTCACGATCTGACTTCTCAGCACTTAGAACGCTCTCCTACCATTGTTCGTAAGAACAATCCGCAGCTTCGGTGATACGTTTAGCCCCGGTACATTTTCGGCGCAGAGTCACTCGACCAGTGAGCTATTACGCACTCTTTAAATGGTGGCTGCTTCTAAGCCAACATCCTGGTTGTCTGGGCAACTCCACATCCTTTTCCACTTAACGTATACTTTGGGACCTTAGCTGGCGGTCTGGGCTGTTTCCCTTTCGACTATGAACCTTATCACCCATAGTCTGACTCCCAAGGATAAGTAGCTGGCATTCGGAGTTTGACTGAATTCGGTAACCCGATGAGGGCCCCTAGTTCAATCAGTGCTCTACCTCCAGTACTCTTTCCTTGAGGCTAGCCCTAAAGCTATTTCGGAGAGAACCAGCTATCTCCGTGTTCGATTGGCATTTCACCCCTACCCACACCTCATCCCCGCATTTTTCAACATACGTGGGTTCGGGCCTCCAGTCAGTGTTACCTGACCTTCACCCTGGACATGGGTAGATCACACGGTTTCGGGTCTACGACCGCATACTATATTCGCCCTGTTCAGACTCGCTTTCGCTACGGCTCCGTGTCTTCCACTTAACCTTGCATACGATCGTAACTCGCCGGTCCATTCTACAAAAGGTACGCCGTCACCCATTAACGGGCTTCGACTACTTGTAGGCACACGGTTTCAGGTTCTATTTCACTCCCCTCCCGGGGTGCTTTTCACCTTTCCCTCACGGTACTGGTTCACTATCGGTCACTAGGGAGTATTTAGCCTTGGGAGATGGTCCTCCCGGATTCCGACGGAATTCCTCGTGTTCCGCCGTACTCAGGATCCACTCCGGAGGAGATTCTTTTTCGATTACAGGGCTGTTACCTTCTTTGGCCGACCTTTCCAGATCGCTTCATCTAAAGAATCTCTTGATAACTCCAATGGAGTGTCCTACAACCCCAGAAGGCAAGCCTTCTGGTTTGGGCTAATTCCGTTTCGCTCGCCGCTACTCGGGAAATCGCGTTTGCTTTCTCTTCCTCCGGGTACTGAGATGTTTCAGTTCCCCGGGTATGCCTCTTCTACCCTATGAATTCAGATAGAAGTACTGCTCCATTACGAGCAGCGGGTTCCCCCATTCGGAAATTCCTGGATCGATGTCTACTTACGACTCCCCAGGACATATCGGTGTTAGTCCCGTCCTTCTTCGGCTCCTAGTGCCAAGGCATCCACCGTGCGCCCTTATTCACTTAACTAATCTTACATTTTTATCTATGAATAAGCATATTGCTTTTCAGTTTTTGGTTTGATGTCGTTGTTACTCTTATTTAGTTTTCAAGGTACAAGCTTCCACAGGATGTGGTGACTTCTGTGTTCGTCACAGGACGTGACGGGTTTTAACAGAAGATCCTTCTATCTCATCCTTGAGAGACAAGCATTTACTCTCTCAAAACTGAACCAAACAACCAAGTATGTTTCCTTCATAATCCTTAGAAAGGAGGTGATCCAGCCGCACCTTCCGATACGGCTACCTTGTTACGACTTCACCCCAATCATTGGTCCCACCTTCGGCGGCTGGCTCCAAAAGGTTACCTCACCGACTTCGGGTGTTACCAACTCTCGTGGTGTGACGGGCGGTGTGTACAAGACCCGGGAACGTATTCACCGCGGCATGCTGATCCGCGATTACTAGCGATTCCGGCTTCATGCAGGCGAGTTGCAGCCTGCAATCCGAACTGAGAATGGTTTTATGGGATTTGCTTGGCCTCGCGGCTTCGCTGCCCTTTGTTCCATCCATTGTAGCACGTGTGTAGCCCAGGTCATAAGGGGCATGATGATTTGACGTCATCCCCACCTTCCTCCGGTTTGTCACCGGCAGTCACCTTAGAGTGCCCAACTAAATGCTGGCAACTAAGATCAAGGGTTGCGCTCGTTGCGGGACTTAACCCAACATCTCACGACACGAGCTGACGACAACCATGCACCACCTGTCACTCTGTCCCCGAAGGGAATGCCCTATCTCTAGGGGTGTCAGAGGATGTCAAGACCTGGTAAGGTTCTTCGCGTTGCTTCGAATTAAACCACATGCTCCACCGCTTGTGCGGGTCCCCGTCAATTCTTTTGAGTTTCAGCCTTGCGGCCGTACTCCCCAGGCGGAGTGCTTAATGCGTTAACTTCAGCACTAAGGGGCGGAAACCCCCTAACACCTAGCACTCATCGTTTACGGCGTGGACTACCAGGGTATCTAATCCTGTTCGCTACCCACGCTTTCGCACCTCAGCGTCAGTTACAGACCAGAGAGTCGCCTTCGCCACTGGTGTTCCTCCACATCTCTACGCATTTCACCGCTACACGTGGAATTCCACTCTCCTCTTCTGTACTCAAGTCCTCCAGTTTCCAATGGCCCTCCACGGTTAAGCCGTGGGCTTTCACATCAGACTTAAAGGACCGCCTGCGCGCGCTTTACGCCCAATAATTCCGGACAACGCTTGCCCCCTACGTATTACCGCGGCTGCTGGCACGTAGTTAGCCGGGGCTTTCTGGTTAGGTACCGTCAAGGTGCCAACCTATTCGAATGGCACTTGTTCTTCCCTAACAACAGAGTTTTACGATCCGAAAACCTTCATCACTCACGCGGCGTTGCTCCGTCAGACTTTCGTCCATTGCGGAAGATTCCCTACTGCTGCCTCCCGTAGGAGTCTGGGCCGTGTCTCAGTCCCAGTGTGGCCGATCACCCTCTCAGGTCGGCTACGCATCGTTGCCTTGGTGAGCCTTTACCTCACCAACTAGCTAATGCGCCGCGGGCCCATCTGTAAGTGACAGCATATGCCGCCTTTTAACATTGCGTCATGCGACGCTTTGTTTCATCCGGTATTAGCCCCGGTTTCCCGGAGTTATCCCAGTCTTACAGGTAGGTTGCCCACGTGTTACTCACCCGTCCGCCGCTCGTTCCACAAGCGTCACTCCCGAAGGAGATCTGCTTGCTTCCCGCGCTCGACTTGCATGTATTAGGCACGCCGCCAGCGTTCGTCCTGAGCCAAGATCAAACTCTCCATAAAAGTTTGTGATGATGAACACCGTTCTTCATCATTCTTAGCTTCTTCTGAGATTTCTCTCAGTTTATTTCTTAAGAAAAACAGGGTTTGTTTTTCCTTGACATACTGGTTGTTTTGTTCAGTTTTCAAAGAGCAAATATATTATGGTGGAGCCTAGCGGGATCGAACCGCTGACCTCCTGCGTGCAAGGCAGGCGCTCTCCCAGCTGAGCTAAGGCCCCGAAAAAATGGTCGGGAAGACAGGATTTGAACCTGCGACCCCATGGTCCCAAACCATGTGCTCTACCAAGCTGAGCTACTTCCCGTAATATGGCGCGCCCGAGAGGAGTCGAACCCCTAACCTCTTGATCCGTAGTCAAACGCTCTATCCAATTGAGCTACGGGCGCTTATGGTGCCGAGGGCCGGACTCGAACCGGCACGGTAGAAACCTACCGCAGGATTTTAAGTCCTGTGCGTCTGCCAATTCCGCCACCCCGGCTTGGCTTTGGAGCGGAAGACGGGATTCGAACCCGCGACCCCCACCTTGGCAAGGTGGTGTTCTACCACTGAACTACTTCCGCATAAATACCAAACTTCGAACTTTTGTGGTGCGGGTGGAGGGAGTCGAACCCCCACGTCCGAAGACACTAGATCCTAAGTCTAGCGCGTCTGCCAATTCCGCCACACCCGCAATATTAAATGTGTAATGGTGAGCCATGGAGGATTCGAACCTCCGACCCTCTGATTAAAAGTCAGATGCTCTACCGACTGAGCTAATGGCTCGTATGCTTTTATGATACAGTATATTATCTCTAGGCTAAATGGTGCCGGCCAGAGGACTTGAACCCCCAACCTACTGATTACAAGTCAGTTGCTCTACCAATTGAGCTAGGCCGGCAATGGTGGAGGATGCAGGGCTCGAACCTGCGACCCCTTGCTTGTAAGGCAAGTGCTCTCCCAGCTGAGCTAATCCTCCAAATACCACAATACTGGTCGGTGTATACTGAATTGAAAATGTACATCGCCTGGCGGCGTCCTACTCTTGCAGGGACAAAGTCCCAACTACCATCGGCGCTGGAGAGCTTAACTACTGTGTTCGGCATGGGAACAGGTGTGACCTCTCCGCCATTACTACCAGGCAAAGTTGCTATCTGTTATGTTGTGCTTCAAAGAGGCACAAATCTTATTA